>CAMMVQ010000011.1 GCA_946500425.1 uncultured Mollicutes bacterium
TGTTTGTTATCTACTAAATAATTAAAAATGTAACATTTCTAAAAAATCTTAACACAAGAATTTTGTCGAATCAAATAAAATTAATGCATTAATGAATTAATATTACTGGTTAATGATCCAATGGTAAGTTTATACATTATAAATATAAAAGATATAAACAGAATTGATAAGCAAATCAAATGGAAATATATCCTGCTATTTTTATTTTCTATAACGATTATATCATTAATTAATTCTAATAAAATAATTAATGAATAAACAAAACCAATAATGGTAATTGCTACGCCTAAATAAGCATGAATCAAAGAAAGAAACGGAGAAAGGATAAAAGTAGCAAGAGCAAACGGAATAACCGCTGTCACTACCGCCGATAATACTTTAGGGAACTTAACTTCCTTTTTTAAAACTAAACCTGCTAAGTAATAAACCAAGCCAATTGCCAGTATAAATCCTAAATAAATTAATAAACTTTGTCCTAAAACTTTAAAGTACTGAACGTTTTTTAAGTTTTCCCACACCCACTGAACTTCATTGTTCCAAAAAGACGTAACCCTAACACTCTGAATCATGGTAGAAACTAAATTAATAATCATTAAAAATATAACTACTATTATGGTTAAAATTGCCGATGATTTAAAGCTTTCTAAAGCTTTTTCTTCTTTTTTAAACGAATCGAACGGTTTTATAAAAGAACTAAAAATATATTTAAAATAATTTATGTGTGAAGATTCATTTTGAATTCCTTGATTACTTACTAACGATTGGTCATTTGACATGTCAGTTGTATTATTATTTTGAGTATTATTAACCATCGTACTTGTTAAATCTTTATTTTGAAAAGTCTGTTGAGTCTGTTGAGTCTGTTGGGACTGTACGTAAGCCTGACTAACAAATCCGTTATTAATCTGGTTATTGTTAAACTGAACCTGATTCTGAGTTTGTATAGGATTTCTACACCTAACACAAAAAGAAGTGTTTGGTGCGTTGACAGTACCACATCTAGAACAAATAACGCTTGAAGCATTATTCATAATTCCATTATTCATAACTTTCTCCTTCTTTAAACTTCATAAGCTTTATATAAGTTACCATCACTTAATAATACATAAACCTTACCAGTGTCCATATAAAAGCTTCTAATATCATTCTTATATTTTTTTATCGAATCTAATTTAATAACATTATAATTATCATTAAAATCAGTCTCCGCTAGATACACATTAGATTCACCAACGATAAGAAAATAGTATGAACCACCAGTAAATAAAACATTTTTAACTTTTTCGTCAACTGAAAGCTTCGTTTTAAATTGACGGGTATTAGGTATGGAACCCCAATTATGATATAAAACCCCATCACTCGTTTGAACAACTAAATTACCATCAGAATCCGAATCATCACTACTCCAATACCATATATTAGTTGGATTTTCTAGATTAATCTGTTCCTCAGCCCAAGTATCACCTATCCATGATGCTGGAGCATAAGTCAAAGTTTTAGAATCCCAACTAAATGACGGTATCATAGGATACATCTTGCCATCCTCCATAAGAATTATTTTGGAATTAGCATATTTTACCTTATTATCTAAAATCGTACCAGACTGTGCGGTAAACTTTACCCACGTATCATCAGTAGGACATTTATCAGCTGGCAAACCATTGTACTCTTCGGCACAAGACACGTAAGAGTCTAATGAACCGTCTTTTTCTAGTGTAAGAGCATGTTCGGCATCATGAGATATAACTTTATCCGCCTCAAAGCCAAAAGATACCTCTTTTATGTTTCCGTCTTCTTCTATCGAATAATATTTATCATCATCATAAATTAATGGATTAGCATAATTTAATCCTGAGTCCAACGTACCATCTATATGTTTCATCTTAGTTGAACCTTTAGTTTTGAAAATTTTTTCCTTTATAGAATCATATAAATAAACATCGCCATTACTTGTTAAAATTATTTCTCTATATAATTCATTATTAATATAACCTTCATAACTTTCAATCTGAACCATTTTATTATTTAATTCATCACAAACGTTATTATCTTCACAAGGCAAATCATATTTTTCTAAGTCTACCTTTAATTTTTTAATACCATTTTCATCACTTTTACCGCATCCTGTTGCAGCAACTAAAATCAAACACCCAAAAATTAAAAACAAAATTACTTTTTTCATGTATCCTCCTTTATTATCATTATATAATATAATTATTTTATTAATAACATACCTGCATTACCCTTATTTATTATAACCAAATCATCAATTATTATCTTCTAGACATTAAATATTTTCTAATTTTTAACGCCAAGTTAAACATCGAATAAAATGGTTTATTAATGATGTAATCATACTCACCAACTAATTCTAAAACAACTGGATTAAACTTGGACTTAAAAGTTGACAAATGATCTTCTAAAGAGCCATCAATTCCACCTAAATCGCAATAATCACACTCCTTATCAAGACAGTAACATAACCTATAAAACATAAGTCCGTTAGTTATTTTTAAAGATGGTAGAACTTTCGTATTAGTTCCGGCATATAAGAAAGAGGCAACTTTAGTTCCAGTTTTGCAAGTTGGCATCATAACGATGGTTGCACCCGCTGTAATAACGTTTCCATATTCTTTCATAAGAGCCAAAGCTTCTTTTTTTTGTTTCAAACAAAACTCTTTTTTATCAGGATTATTAGCTTCATCCTTTTCAAGAAACTTAATATATTTTTCTATGTTTACCTTCGCAAAAAATAAAACAGCCTCATCAGGAAAATTACGCATTAAGTTCTCAAAATAAGCTTTACTTCTAAGGGAAATATGTTGTCTTTCCTCGGTACAATTAAGCACTTTAACAAGTTCCTTAACGTCATTAACATCTTTAGAAAAACTAAAGGTGACACCCCTTTCTTCTTGATAATTTCCAATATAATTCCTGGTATTCTTAGGAAAAGTTCTTCTTAGAGCCTCCTTCTCATAAAAATTACCATTTTCATCCCTTAATGGTATTACCATTGTATACCTTGGTTGTATGTAAGCATTTACCGCTTTTTCAAAACCACCATGGATAAATCCGATTGATTTCAAGTTTTCATCAATAATTTTAGTATCTTCGGAAAAAGACTTATGTATTTTTATTCCTTTGTTTTTCTTTATGTTTTGAATACTATCCTCATTAAAACATATAAACGGATCAATTTTAAGGTCAATAGCGCCATTTTTCTTGGCATAAAAAACTATATTATCAGTAAATTCCTTTAATAGCTCTCTATCTTTATAATCAATTACAAAGCCCCTTGGAACATAGAATAACTTTTTCCCCAAAAATAGTGGCCTTTTTAGAATCATCGCGGCGCATACAAGTTTTTCTTCGTGATACATACCAACAAAATCATTTTGCCACGCAGATTTTATCTTTGACCATGACGAAGTTTGCATAAAGCTCGTTGATGGAAACCCCTTAACAAAATCATCATATTCCTTAATATCTATTCCGGACTTAAATACGTATTTCATAGTTCATCCCTCTATTCAATTATTAGTTTGTTCAACAATCAACTCTACCTCATCACCATTTTTAATTAAAAAAGCATTAGCATCATCAGTATCTAGGTGTACTTCTAAAGAAAAATTATCACTTACTCTAACATATACATTTTTTAATATGCCACCTTTTTCTCCATCTATTACAATTGAAACAAACTCTTTACCTTCAAACCCATATTTTTTTGCGTCTTCCTTAGTTGCATGAATATGTCTTGCGGCAATTATGGCAGCGTTCCTTGTAATTTCTCCTTTTGGTCCAACTATCGTTATCTCACCCGCTCCTTCCAAATCTCCTGAATTTCTTACGGGTGCGTTTACTCCTAATGCAAACGTATCTGTTTTAGATATTTCAACTTGTGTTTTATTTCTTACTGGTCCCAATATTCTAACCCTTTCAATCGTTCCTTTATTACCTTTTATAATAACTTGTTCATTACAAGCGTATTGCCCAGGTTGTGATAAAGGAGCCTTAACAGTAAGTTCATATCCTTCTCCAAATAAAATTTCTAAATCTTCTTGTGATAAATGTACGTGTCTTGCAGACACTCCAACTTTTACTTTCATCTTATCATCTCCCATACAATTATACAGTTTTTTAAATAACCATGCAATAACTTCAAAATAAAAGAGAGTAAATTTACGTTTACTCTCTAACTGTAGGAGTTGGTCCGTTATAAAAACTGTTACCGCCAAGTATTCCGTCATTACCTATTTAGGTGTTTTTATATACACATATGCTAAACTTCCAATTAGTTTAATACTGTCTGAAAGGTACAACTCACATCTAACTTCTTTCCATTTTCTAATATGTTAACAGTAACACTACTACTTTCCGTTGATGCCGTTCCACCTGTGTTTAAACTTTCACTAAAAATGACATACCCTACCATTAGTGACAGTACTAATGTTAATACTCCCACTACTATCTTCTTTTGCTTTATTAATCTATACATCTATTACCAACACTCCTGTTCATAACTACTATTTTCTATCATTTTGCACGTTGGTAATATCACATTACCCCCCCGGTCAAGTTTTTTTATCACCTGCGGAAAACAGGAATGTATACTTTACATAGTACTGCATATATAT
This sequence comes from uncultured Mollicutes bacterium, assembly GCA_946500425.1. Lineage (GTDB taxonomy): Bacteria > Bacillota_I > Bacilli_A > RF39 > UBA660 > Aphodocola. The sequence continues at coordinate 4,638 of CAMMVQ010000011.1, forward strand.
TATTGAATAACAAAAAAAGGAGAATGCAATTATGAATACAAATTATTATCCTAACCCAACCTATCCAGGAATAGGAGAAACTGGGTTTCAAGCAACTGCCATGGGTGGCGTAGCATCAATGCCTAGCAACAACACCGCTAACAAAAGCAACAACATGATGGCCACAACCCAAGCTAATAACAACATGTTAGCGCTGGAACAATCCTACATAGAAAACATTCTAAGGTTAAACAGAGGAAAATTAGCAACTTTTTACTTTTCATTTCCTGATTCAGTAGAGTGGCGCGACAAAACTTTTACCGGAATCATTGAAGCGGCAGGTAGAGATCACATAATTATTAGTGATCCAAAAACCGGAAGATGGTACTTACTATTAATGATATACTTAAATTACGTTGATTTTGATGAAAAAATAAATTATAGTCCTGAGTACTACCCACAAAATTAACTTGTAAATATTACTTACTTTTGTTATAATCGTACTTAGAATAGAGGTAAGAATATGTTAATAGTAATAATAGTTTTAATATTATGTATTTTAATTTTTTCATACAAAATATACCGTGATAAATTTATTTTTCTAAATATAAAAATTAATAACGTGGAAGAAAAAATTAATAGTACTTTAATCAAAAGAAAAGAGCTTATTAAAGAAGCTGAAGAAACGATAAAAGAAATAGTTAACACCGATAAACAAATCTTTGAAGGGATAAACTCTTTAGATAACTCGTCAGTTAACATGATGGAGTTAGACAGAAAACTATTAACATACATAAATGAATTTTACTTAATAAAAGATAAATATAAAAAATTACAAAAAGACGAAACTTTTAAAAAAATAGACTACTCTATAAATGAAACGGAAGATAAACTTAATGCTTATAAGGAATATTATAATGATACCGCGCAAAAATATAATAAATTAATTAAGTCTTTTCCGTTCATTGTCGTAACAAAAATCAAAAGAAAAAAGGAAAAGCTATTCTTTGATAAAAAAAGCTTAAGTGATAATGACTATAATAATTTTAAATATTAAAAACGGTTTTAAAATTTAAAACCGTTTTTAATTATTTCTTTCTAAAATTTTATCTTTTGCTTACCATGACTTTCTAAAAAAGCATTTGCTCTTGAAAATGGTTTGCTACCAAAAAAACCATTATAAGCCGATAAGGGAGACGGATGAGCAGACTCTATAATATAATGAGTTGGATTAGTAATAATTCTCTTTTTATCACGTGCTTGCCTTCCCCAAAGAATGAAAACAACGTTATTTAATTTATCATTTATTTGTTTAATTACATAATCAGTAAAAATCTCCCATCCTATGTCTTTATGTGAATTAGCTTTATCTTTTTCAACCGTTAAAACCGTGTTAAGTAAAAACACTCCTTGTTTAGCCCAGTCTGATAAATCCGTATCGGTTCTTTCTACTCCCAAATCATCTTTCAACTCTTTAAAAATATTCCTAAGCGAGGGTGGCGTTCTAACTCCTCTTCTTACCGAAAACGATAACCCCATGGCTTCGTTCTCACCATGATATGGGTCTTGACCTAAAATAACAACCTTAATATCTTTAAAATCAGTTAATTTAAACGCGTTAAACAAATCTTTTGCGGGTGGAAAAATAGTTTTATTTAACCTTTCTTCTTTTACAAAGTCTTTAATGTATTTGAAATAACTTTTTTGCATCTCCTCTTGTAATACTTCATCCCAACTATTATGAAACATAAAATTCCTCCAATAATTTTATATTACCATTTTTAGGCAAAAATAAAAAGCTTATTTATGATAAGCCTCGTTATTTATTATCTTAAACGCACGGTATAACTGTTCTAATAATATAACCCTAAATAATTGGTGTGGAAAAGTCATCTTTGAAAATGATAAAGCATAATTAGCCCTTTTTTTGACCTCGTTAGCTAATCCGTATGAACCACCAATTACAAAAACAACATTAAGTGATAATAAATCTTTTATGCTTTTAGCAAAAGATAATGAATCAAGGGTATCACCATTAATATCTAACGCCACAACAAAATCTTTTTCCCTTATCTTTGATAAAATGTTTTTCCCTTCTTCTAACAACGTTTTATTAACATCATAATTATAATCTGGTAATTCAATTATTTCAATCTTCGTATACTTACTTAATCTTTTTAAATACTCATTTGTTGCTTCTTTAAAAAAACGTTCTTTTATTTTTCCGACACAGATTATTTTTATCATACTTCGATTACGTCCGTTCTTTGCTTTTGTTTTGCAACCATAATATTTTTTACCATTTTTTGGTTATCTTTTAGTGCCTCGCGCACCGTATCTAACGCTTTTTCATAAGTATTGTTATCATCGCTTAAGTGTGCTAAAATAACCGTTTTTGTTTTATTGCCAACAAATCTAGATAGGTAAAAACCAGCGTCAACGTTGGATAAGTGTCCCTTATCACCAACGATTCTTTGTTTAAGATTAAAAGGATACTTACCATTCATGAGCATTTCAACGTCATGGTTACTTTCTAATATGTATAAATCATGGTTACTTAACACTTCAAAGTATTTTTTGTTTATGTACCCAGTATCCGTTATGTAAACTAATGATTTGTCTTGTGATTTAATGATAAATCCAACCGACCCCGCGACATCATGCGAAGTTTTAATGGCAGTTACCGATAAATCTTCAAGATTGAATTCATTATCATATAAACAATACTCAAAATCTTCAACGTATTCTTTTAATAGCGATAGTATTGTTTTATTAACGTACAAAATTGGATGATATTTTTTCAAAAAAACCTTAAGTCCTTGGATGTGGTCTATGTGTGTATGGGTTATTAATATTGCTTTAATTTCTGAAGGATCCACTCCTAGTTCTAATAACTTTTCTTCAGCATATGACTTGGTAACACCAAGATCAATTAAAACCTTGGTGTTAGCCGTCATAATTAAAGTGCTATTGCCCTTACTACCACTTGATAATACTGCTATTTTCATCGGTACAAGATAAGTGGATCAGTTGGTATTCCGTCTCTATAAGGCATTCCGTTACGATATAATCCGAAGTGTAAATGCGTACCCGTTGCAAATCCCGTATGACCCATGGTACCTACTTGTTGCCCTTTTTGAACGGTTTGTCCCTGTGTTACGGTTAGTGAATGCATGTGAGCATAGATTGTATAATAACCATTATTATGATTTATAACCACGTAATTACCTAAGCTTCCACCATTCCATCTTGCCGTTACAACCGTACCAGCTCCTGCTGCAAATATTGGTGAGCCCTCGCCGCTACCAGCAATATCAATCGCTTCGTGAACTTTTCCCCAACGATAACCAAAGTAACTAGAAACATAATATGGTGAAATAGTTGGCCATACCCAGTCTCCCGACGTTATAGCTGGAATTCCAGAGCCACCACCAACAATCTTAGTTCCTACTTTAACGATTTTATCTACTGAAGGAGTAATGGTCTCAGAACTTACGATTACAACGTTGGTAGTCTCACCATTTACAACCTTCATTTTCGTAGTTAATCGGTCAACTCCGTCTTGACCTTCCTGAACAACTTTTTCAACACCATAATTTAAGGTATTATCTTCTTCGGTTACGGTTTTATACTTACTTTCTTGGTCAATTACGTTATGTGATTCAACAACAACGTCTACTACTGGATTAATTAATCCTACCTTTACTTGTTGTCCTACTGATAATAAGTTATTAGCACTCGTAAACTCAGGATTAACCACTAAAAATTCTTCGGTAGCCAATTTGTGGTCATAAGCAATAGATTCAATTGTGTCTCCCTCTTGAACGGTATAATACTGATCTTCTTTTATCTCTCCAAATAGCAAATACTTTGTTAATGTTTTTTCATCAGTAAATATCTGCTCATCAGTAGAAATATAACTTTCTTTTATTGTTATATCCTGATCAATGTAAATATCTTCGATGATTGAACCCGTATCTTTTATTTCTGGCTGGGTATCATTCTCAAAATTAGTTATGTCATCACCATCAACAAAAGCCTCTACCACTGATTTTATAGCATTATCAAACATTTCTTTATCAAGGACGTTTATGACTATTTTATCCTCGCCCTCAGTATTAGGCTTGATTGTTACTTTGTAGCCTTTTACCGTAAATGGTTTTTCTTCTTTTATAATGTTATGTACTTGTTTTGCGGTTAAAACGTCTTTTTCATAAGTTGTACACTTTTGAATATCAACCCCTGATGGTATATAAACTTTAGAAACGTCATATTTATCCTTTAAGTCTTTTTGCTCTTCGTTTATGTAATCTTCCAACTCTTGTTTATCGTCTATGTTTCCAATTGCTTTTCCATCAAGGTAAACTTTATAAACCTCTTGTGGTTTGAGTTGAAACTTACTAGCAAAGTTTACCGTTATCATAATTATAACGGCCAGCGCTATCGCAGATAAATATAACAATCCCTTTTTTATCACTTTCATAATTTCTATTCTCCAATCTCCCTTTGAAAATTAACAAACGTACTAGTATCCTTTTTAAATAAAAGTTCAATCGTGGTAGTTGGACCACTACGGTTTTTACCTATTATAAACTCAGTAATACTTGCGTTATCATCCCTTCTTGCTTCTTTATTATAATAATCATCACGGTATAAGAATGATACTATGTCAGCATCTTGCTCAATAGAACCAGATTCCCTTAAATCACTCATGATTGGCCTTTTATCTTCTCTTGCTTCAACGGCACGGGATAATTGTGCTAAAGCAATTACCGGAACACCAAGTTCTAAGGCCATAGTTTTAAGACTTCTTGATATTTCTGATACTTCTTGTTGCCTGTTACCATTCGTCTTAGAGGGACCAGTGATAAGCTGCAAGTAATCGATTATAACAAGCCCTAAACCCTTATCTGAATTATTAAGCCTTCGACACTTAGACCTTATTTCTCCAATGGTAATACCCGGAGTATCATCCAAGTATAAGTTAGTGTCAGATAGCTGACTTATTGCCTCGTTTAACTTTTTCCAATCGTTATGCTCAAGTCTCCCGGTTCTCATCTTAGAACCATTAATCTGACCTAGTGACTGCAGTATACGGTTAGCAAGCTGCTCAACGCTCATTTCAAGATTAAAAACCGCTACTGCTTTATCGCTATGCATGGCAGCATAAGTAGCCAAATTAAGACCAAAGGCCGTTTTTCCCATGGCCGGTCTTGCCGCGATAATGATAAACTGATTAGGTTGAAGTCCAGCGGTTAATTTATCAAACTCAATAAAACCAGTTGCAAGTCCAGTAATTTCTGAGCCTTGTTCTGCTAATTTTTCTAAGTTTGCCAACTCTCTATAAGCGACATCTTTTATTTTTTGAAACTCCGTTACCTTTCTCATGTTTCCAATTCTAAGAATTTTCATCTCGGCTGATTCTAACACATCATATATTGAATCCTCAGAAACGTATGCGTCATTAGCAATTTCGGTTGCCGTCTCAATTATCTTTCTTCCGACCATCTTTTCTTTTACGATGTTTATATAATAATCAACGTTTGAAGCAGAGGGAACCGAATCTATTATTTCTGATATGTATTCCACGTTACCAACCTGACTCAATATTTTTTTATCATTTAGTCGGTTAGTTAAAATGGTAACGTCAATCGCTGAAGACTCGTTATTTAACTCTTGTAACACTTCAAATATCTTAGCATTAGCATCACTATAAAACGATTCATAGGATAACTCGTCACACACCTTTTGAAGGGCACTTTTAGATAAAATAGCAGCCCCTAAAACGGCCTTTTCGGCCTCAATACTATTAGGTATTTTTCTTTCTGCCATTTTAATCACTTCCCTTTTATTTATTTTACTAGTTCAACCCGAATGGTTGCAATAACATTTTTATGAAGCACCACTTTAACTTCATGAAATCCTAAAGAACTAATTGGTTCGTCTAAAACTATTTTTTTCTTATCAATCTTATAACCTTTTTCATCTAATTTAGTAGCTATTTGTTTAGTTGAAACACTTCCGAATACTTGGTCATTTTTTCCTGCTTTTACTTTAAAAACAAAGACTTTATCCTTTAGCTCACGTTTAATTTTATTACATCTTTCAACTTCTAAAGCTTCCTTTTCAGCTTTATTCTTGTTACTTATATCAAGAATCTCTTTACTTCTTTGTGTATATAACACGGCGTAACCATTTCTAATTAAAAAATTCTCACCGTATCCATCCTTAACTTCTATTACGTCACCAGCTTTTCCCTGGCCTTTTACGTCTTTTTTTAGGATAACCCTCATAATTAGCCACCTTTCTAATTACATAATTACGTATAGTATTATAACATACTTTTGTTTTAAATAAAACACCAACAAAAAAGCGATAATAAAGTATCATATAACCAAACCAGTAACACCCAAAACAACGATGATTAAGTTTGCTAAAACTTCCGTTTTTTTACCAATTTTATTATACCTAAGCTTTGTTCCTAGCAAATTACCAAAAATCATAAATAAAAAACATATAAAGAAAGAAAAAAAAGAAGTTATAACCACGTTAAATCCCATAAAGCTAGAACTTAATCCAAGTGATATATTATTAACCGCCAAAACGCTTCCAAGAACAAATGCCTCTTTTAATTTAAGAGTTGCCGGGTACGTATCTTCTTTCTTAAAAAAAGTTTTAATAAGCCCGTAAAAACCAATTAAAATAAGCATTATACTTCCTGTTATCCCAGGAAAGAAAACACTTATATACTTACCTAATACCATTGATAAAAACGTTCCTAATAAAGTCAAAACACTTACTATAAAGATGCTTACAAAAGATAAATAATATTTCTTCAACCCATAAGAAAAGCCAAGGGCAAAAACGTCTAAATTAGCTGATGAAGTTAGTAGTAAAATTTTTAAAACGTTCATAAAACCACCTTATCATATTATATTTATAAAGTAATTTTAAGCATAACAAAAGCGCCCACAAAGGCGCTTTAACTATTTTGCAAATGGTAATAAACCAATCATTCTGGCTCTTTTTATTTGCATTGCCACGTATCTTTGGTGCTTTGAGCAAGTACCCGTAACCCTTCTTGGTAAAATCTTACCTTTTTCATTAATATATTTCTTCAAGATTTCAGGTTCTTTATAATCTACGCTTTTTCCAGCACACATTTGACATACTTTCTTTTTCTTTCTAAAAAACTCTGCCATCGTTATCCTCCTTACATAAATTAAAACGCAATATCATCGTCACTTATCTCTATTGAACTACCAAAATCCGCAAACACGTCATCAGAAACATTCGTTTCTTTTGGCGCTGTTTCATTTTGAAAATCAGCTGGTGAAACACTATCTTCGGTAGGAGTGTTAACTTGGTTCTGACTTGATTTAGAATCAAGGAACTGAACACGATCTGCCACAACCTCAGTAACGTATACCCGCTTACCATCTTTATCATCATAATTTCTGGTTTGAATCCTACCATCAACCGCAACTAAAGAACCTTTAAAAACGTATTTTTTAATGTTCTCGGCTTGCTTTTGAAAAGCCACAACGTTAATAAAATCAGTTTCTCTTTGTCCTTGATTATTCGTGTATTGACGGTCAATTGCAACCGTAAAATTAACGATTGGGGCGTTACTAGATGAGTACCTTAATTCTGGGTCCCTAGTTAACCTACCAATTAAAAAAGCTTTGTTCATTTTCTACCTCACTATTTTTCTTCTTTAATGATTAAATGACGGATTACATCTTCACTAATTAACGCTAAACGGTCAAATTCTTTAATCGCCTTAGCATCTTCTGATTCGATGTTAATTAAAAAGTAATATCCTGTCTTATGGCCTTTAATTTCATAAGCCAATTCTTTTTGACCTAAGTCTTTTGATGATACTACTTTAGCACCATTATCAGTTAAAACTTTTTCTAAGTTTTTAGCAACTTCTTTAACTGCGTTCTCATCAGCGTTAGGTCTAACAACGAACATGATTTCGTATTTCATTTTATTCCTCCTCTTCTGGTCTTATCGGCTCTTAAACTAATTTAAGAGCAAGAGAGTAAATTCATTACTCGCTTTGTATTATAACAAAAAAGATAGTTTATGTAAACCATCTTTTTACATTTAATTATATTGTATAATAAATTACTTATACTTAAAATATTTTTATATTTCAAAATTCTTTTTTTCACTAATACATATTTTCGAGGATAAAAATCGTAGCAAAAGATCTCTTTTTCAATATCAAAATTAGAAAGGTAATTATATGTATATTTATACCTCACCAATTCTCCCTTGTATAAGTTTTTGGTTCTAAATTTTTTCATCCTCCTACCTTCTAATTATTAAATCTAAACAAGCAAACGTCACCGTCTTGCATCACGTAATCTTTTCCTTCGCTCCTAAGCTTACCTGCTTCTTTGCACTCTTTTTCACCCTTATACTTTTCATAGTCAGAAAAACTAATTACTTCAGCTCTTATGAATCCTTTTTCAAAATCACTATGAATTATCCCGGCACATTCTGGAGCTTTCATGCCTTCTTTAAAAGTCCAAGCCCGAACTTCCTTAGGACCCGCGGTAAAATAAGTCTTAAGTCCTAATAAATGATATGAAGCCTTGATTAATTTATCCAAACCACTTTCATCAACGCCTAATTCTTTTAAGAAATCCTCTTTTTCTTCATCTTCAAAACCACTTAACTCTTCTTCTATTTTGGCACATAAAACAATTACTTCTGAGTTATCCTTGCTAGCATATTCCTTTACTTTTTTAACGTAATCGTTATCTCTACCAATGTCTTCTTCCTTTATGTTAGCAACATAAATAACTGGTTTCATGGTAAGTAAGTTAAACGCTTTTAACATTTTCAACTCATCTTTATCATACTCAAGTTTCCTTGCGGGAACGTTATTTTCTAAAGCCTCTTTAACTTTTTTTAATAGACTAACTTCCTTTAAAGCTTCCTTATCTTTGGTTGCAATAGCCTTTTTCTCAATTTTAGAAAGTCTGTTATCAACCGTTTCTAAATCACAAAAAATAAACTCAACATCAATTATTTCTATGTCACGAATAGGATCAGTTTTTCCTTCTACGTGGGTTATGTTGGCATCATCAAAGCATCTTACCACCTCAACTATCGCATCTACGTTTCTAATGTGAGATAAAAACTTATTTCCTAAACCTTCGCCGTGGGAAGCCCCTTTAACCAGACCCGCTATATCAGTAAATTCAAACGTTGTTGGAACCAAACTTTTTGGTTTGATTAAGTCATTTAAAAAATCCAACCTTTTATCTGGCACGGTTACCATTCCAACGTTTGGTTCGATGGTTGCAAAAGGATAATTAGCAGCTAATATATGTTTTTTAGTAATTGCGTTAAATAAAGTTGATTTACCTACGTTTGGTAATCCTACTATTCCTGCTGTTAATGCCATGTAATCACTCCTAACAAAAAGTATTATATCATAATAATTATAAAATATATTTATTTAATTATTTATAATTTTTTAAGGGAATTGAGAATAGAAATTTTAAAATGTATGTTATAATAAATAATAATTAAGTAAGGAGGAATGTTGCTTTGGAGCTTTTGAATTATAAGTACGAGTGCAAAGACGCTCTAGAATTTTGTAAAACGTTACCTTCTAATTCGGTCAAGTTAATTATCACCTCACCACCTTATAACATTGGTAAAGAATACGAAACGAAGCGTAGCATTGATGAGTACATAGCAAACTTACTCCCAATGCTAAAAGAGTTTGAAAGAATACTTACAAACGACGGAAGTATTTGTTGGCAAACTGGTAACTTTGTTGAAGACGGTGAAGTTTATCCGCTAGATATATATTTTTATCCATACTTTAAAAAGCTAGGGCTTCACTTGAGGAACAGAATTATATGGCACTTTGGACACGGGTTACACTGTTCAAAAAGATTTAGTGGCAGGTACGAAACCATTCTTTGGTTTACCAAAACAGATAGGTACACGTTTAACCTTGATGATGTTCGCATTCCTTCTAAATATCCTGGAAAAAGATACTTTAAGGGCGAAAAAAAAGGGAAAGTAAGTAGTAACCCTAAAGGGAAAAACCCAGAAGACGTTTGGGAAATGACCTTGGAACGTCTAGTTGATGATTGGGACGCACAAATATGGGAAATACCGAACGTTAAAAATAATCATCCGGAAAAAGTCAATCATCCGTGTCAATTTCCGGTTGAGTTAGCCGAAAGATGTATTTTGGCTTTATCCAATGAAAATGATGTTATTTATGATCCTTTTTGTGGCGTCGGCTCATCTCTCATTGCCGCTTTAAAAAACAAAAGACAAGCATACGGTACGGAATTAGAACAAGCTTACGTTGATATTGGGTTAGAAAGAATAGATAAGCTTAAAAACGACGAGCTTAAAACTAGGCCTATTTATCAAAAAATCTGGGTACCAAAACCAAATGATAAAGTAGCTCAAATTCCAGAAGAATGGAGGAACAAAGATGAAAATAGCGCAGACGTATAGTCACCTAAACGGATTAGAATTTCTTATCACCCATAAGCCTGAATTATGGTCTGAGATTCAAAGCGCAATAAAAAACATTGATGCTAGTGAGGCGTTTGATAAGATTAGCAAAGAAAAAACAATGATTGGAAAAACCCTTTATTCGCCGTCAAAGTTAAATAAACTTTTTAAAAAAGAGTTTTATAAAAATGGATGGCAGGAAAAAAGAATATCATACTACGTAAGCGAGGATTTAGACACCACCAAGCAAATTGTTGATATAACCGATAAAAACGAACAAAAACAAGCAATTATAGATAATGGTTTTGTCGCTTATAATACGTATAACCAAGTTGATTTTGTAAAAGACAAAGTCGCGGTTGAAGTGCAGCTTGGAAAATATTTTTCGGTCCAATATGACCTTCATGTTAAGCATACCTTTTTTTATAATAGAGGTGACATCGATGTTGGTATCGAAATAATTCCCATGCATAGTTTAATGGCACAAATGTCCACGGGAATTGCTTGGTACGAAAACGAATTAACCAACATAGTACGCGAGGGTAGATCAAATCCTACTGTTCCGATAATCCTTATAGGAATAGAACCAGATTAATATTAAAGATTTAAAAACGAAAGTATAATTATACTTTCGTTTTTTATACGGCAGGATATACCCCAACTCCTATTGGAAGCCCAATTATGTACCAACAAATTATCATGAAAAGCCACATTAATCCAATTACCGCAAAATATGGCAAGATTGCTCGGTAACACCCTCTTATGCTAAAATCATTTTTATTTCTTGTATATACTTCAATAAAGCCAATAAACACAACAAAATAGCTAAAAACTGGCGTTATTACGTTGGTAATTGAATCTCCTGCTCTAAAGACGAGCTGAGCAAACTCAGGAGTAATATTTGCCTTCATAACCGCCGGCATTATGTTAGGCGCTAATATTGACCACTTAGCAACCGAACCCGGAACAAAAAGGTTAGCAATCATGGTGAATACTAAAATTAGCAATATTAATGGTATGAACGAAAATTCAGACATCGAAATAACGTTAGCTAAATTTCCGGTTATTACGGTCCCCAAGTTGGATTCTTCAACAATCGCAATAAACTGTGCCGCAAAGAAAATAAGAACAAACATGCCACCAATACTTTTTAAATAATCCGTTGAAAAGTTAACAAGGTCTCTTATTTTCCTAATCGAACCAGTTACAACTCCAAAAACAAAACCCTGAATCGCAAAAACCAAACTAATTATACTAACAAAATTACTCATTAAAAGTGCATCACTACTAAATAACATCTTTGTATAATTTGTTTGTGACTTATCAAGAAGTAGGCCTAAAAAGCCATCACCGGATACTGGTATAACCATTAGTATTATCAAAACCAAACAAACCACGGTAGCAATTAAAGCAGCTATTAAACCTTTCTTCTCTTCCGTTTCATCTAAAACTAATTCATCATCGTCGTTTAAATTATTTCTACCGAATTTTTTAACCATTATTTTTTCTGTTATGAAGGTACAAATACCCGCAATAAAAATAGCAGCAACGATGATAAAAATTAAATTACTGCCTTGTGAAACAACATAGTCTGGGTCAAGCAATTTAGCACTAGCTTCGGTATAACTTGATAAATTATAATCTAAGGAAGTGATAAATAATCCCGCCCCATGTCCTGCCGCTATTGAGGCAAATCCAAGTGCTAAACCACCTATTGGGTTACGGTTCATCGTCATAAATAACACGGCACCTAAAGGTAGCAATAAGACGTATCCAACGTTTGAATCAACACTTGAAACAATGCATATTAATGAATAAATAAACACGACGATAAACTTAGGAATATTCTTGGTTATTTTTGAACATAAGGTTTTTAAAAATCCTGACTTTAACGCTATTCCGAATGCTATTGCCGCAATAAGTAATGAACCTAAAGGTACAAAATTAACCAAGTTATCATAAGATGAAGTTATTAAAAACTTAAGCCCATCAATACTCAAAAGAGAATTAACGGCGGTTGTCGTTGTTTCTACTTCTCCTGCAATGGTGGTAAGCTCATCATAAGTAACCTGAAAATTTAAAGCGTTTGCAATTCCGCTTATAATCACAACCAATACCGACATGTATATAAAAAACATAACCGGATGCGATGACCTTTTCTTTTTTTCTTTAATCACTTTGCACCTCCAACACCTTTTTTATCTTTTTGTTAAACTCTGCGCGTGGTACCATGATAACCCTACCACAGTTTACGCATTTTATTTTTATGTCTACGCCCACACGTATTACCTCGAACTTATTAGAACCACATGGATGATTTTTTTTCATTTCAACCATTGAACCTAACCCATAATTATTTTTCATTATGAACCTCTATATACGAAGATTTAATGCCATTCTTGCTCAAACAATCCTTAATCTCTTTTCTTATTGCCCTTTCAACGTCATAATTAGTAGTGGGTTTACATTTACCAACCAATCTAAACATGATTGAAGAATCACTTATGTTTTGTATTCCTAACAATTCTACTTCTCCTATTAAATCTGGAATCTTTTCTTTTAAAGTAGCAGCATTAAGTTTAAGAATATTTTCGGCTTTTTTTGAGCTGGCATCATTAGCAACCGGCACATCAACAACCGCTAGCCCGCTTTCTAAACTATAGTTAATTACTTCGGTTATGTTACGGTTTGAAATTATTTTAACCTCGCCAGTATACGCCCTAATTCTAGTTGACTTTAACCCCAAGGAAATAACCGTTCCTTGAAAATTTCCTATTTCAACTAAATCACCTACGGCAAATTGGTTTTCAAAAAGAATTGAAACCCCAACTAAAATATCTTTTAAAATATCTTGGAAGGCTAACCCAATAACCAAACTGGCAACCCCTAATCCGGTTATAATAGCAGCCGTATTAACCCCAAATACACTTAATATTGATAATATCGCTAGTACCCATATAACGTATTTTGTTACGTTACAAAATAAACTTCTTAAAGTTTTTAGCTTTCTAGCATCAAATCTTTTATGCTTCTTTGACGGATTAAACGTCTTTTTAATAATGCCTTGAATTATTTTTTCAAGTACGATTGAAACGATTATAATTATAATTGGCATGTATATTTCTTTTACTAGTTGTAAGCCGAAAATTTTCATAATACACTCCTATTCAACTTCAATGTTTAATATCTCAAGAATACGGTTTAAATCTTCTTTTGTTGCAAACGAAATTTTAATTTTATTTCCAGAAATAGATACCCTCGTACCCAATTTTTCCTTCATCGCATCTTCTACCGGTTTAAATTCCTTACTACGCTTTGGTTTTGAAACCGGAACGGTTCTGGTAAAATTATCAGCTTCCGCTATTTTTTCAAGTTCTCTTACGCTTAAATTTTCGTTTATAACCCGGTTAGCAAGTTCCTCTATTTGTCCGTGATTTTCTAATTTACTAAGTACTCTGGCGTGTCCCATCGATATTTTATTATATAAAACCATGTCTTGAACATTCAAAGGAAGTCTTAACAAGCCGAGCATGTTAGTAATGTGACTCCTTGATTTTCCTAATTTTTTCGCAAGTTCATCCTGGGTTAAACGAAGGGACTCAATGATTGCCTTATACGCTTTTGCCTCTTCAATCGCAGACAAGTCTTCACGTTGTAAGTTTTCTAAAAGTGCAACTTGCATCATTTCTTCGTCGGTAAAATCACGAATGATGGCAGGAATCTTAGTTAATCCCGCTAACTGTGATGCTCTTGCCCTTCTTTCACCCGCTATTATGTTATAACCCTTAACGCTTTTTCTAACTATTATCGGTTGAAATACCCCGTGCTCTTTAATTGAGTCCGAAAGCTCTTTTAAGGCTTCATCATCAAATATTTTTCTAGGCTGATACGGATTACTCATTAATTCACTAAGGTTAACTTCTACTATTTCATCTTTTGGTGTGTCTTTAACGATGTCTTTTTCAACCTGATCAAAATCAAGCATCTCAGAATTAAATAACTGTTCTAATCCCATTCCAAGGGCCCTTCTTTTACCTGTCTCTTCTTTCATTTTGTTCGATTACCTCCTTTGCTAAATTAAGGTATGCTTCGGTACCGCGACTCATAGGGTCATATGCCACAATTGGTTTTCCGTGTGATGGAGCTTCGGTTAACCTAATCAATCTAGGAATAAGCGTGTTATATACTCTTTCTTTAAAAAATCCTCTTATTTCTTCTACTACTTCTAACCCTAAATTAGTTCTTGAATCAAGCATCGTAAGAAGCACTCCTTCTATTTCTAGCCCAGGATTAAGCTTCCTTTGGGCAAGCATGATAGAATTTAGAAGCTGCATAATTCCTTCTAGGGCGAAAAACTCACACTGAACCGGAATCAAAACCGAATTAGCAGCCGTAAGCGCGTTAGTTGTTAAAAGCCCAAGTGAAGGTGGGCAATCAATGATTATAAAATCATAATTTTCTTTTATTGGCTCAAGCGCTATTCTTAGTTGCATGTTCTTCTGAAAATTAGGGTCCTGCTTTGACTTTTCAATTAATTCTATATCAGCACCCGCCAAGTTAATGGTAGCAGGTATGATAGATAAATTTTTAAAATTAGTTCTTATAATAGCTTGTTTAGCCTCGCACCTACCTAGCAAAAGATCATAGATGCTTTTATCCACGTCTCCTTTGTTAATTCCAACTCCGGTGGAAGCATTTCCTTGAGGGTCTAAATCTATTAATAGTACCCGTTTGTTTTGAACGCCTAGTGACGCCGCTAAATT
Organism: uncultured Mollicutes bacterium; assembly: GCA_946500425.1. Classification (GTDB taxonomy): domain Bacteria; phylum Bacillota_I; class Bacilli_A; order RF39; family UBA660; genus Aphodocola. The sequence continues at coordinate 19,883 of CAMMVQ010000011.1, forward strand.
GATACTAGTAGTGGTCTTTCCAACACCACCCTTTTGGTTTACCAAAGCTATTATTTTTCCCATGCTGACACTTCCCCTCAACTACATTCTGTATTCTATTACAAATCTATTCTATCAAAAAAATAATATTTTTTAAAGTCTAAAAAGACAATCTTCTTACTTAACTTTTTTCTTAGCACTAGCTTTCACATCATTTATTCCTTTAGAATCAGCGTATTTTAAAGTTTCTTCCTCACTTTTAATCATGCTAATAATTCTAAGATACTCTTGGAGTTTAAGACCTGGTGGCAAAAAGCCAATGCCATCAAGCATGGCCTTATAATCTTTAAAAGGACTCATTTTATCCCTCCTTAATTTTATCAGCAAATTCCTTTATTTTTCTAAAACGATGATTTAAGCAAGACTTACTTATGTTGGCGTTCGTCTCCAAACTAATTATCTTACTAAGTTCAATAAGGGATGCTTCTGGATACCTAACACGGTATTCAGCTGTTTCTTTTAACTTATCATCCATCAAATCAAACATATCATTATCCTTAATATAATTTATTTCAGAAATAAGCTTATTAGAAGTCGCTATCGTCTTTTCAACGTTTGCTTGCTCACAGTTATTTAATCGGTTAGTCATGTTAACCTTTTCTCTATAAACCCTTATTTCCTCATAGTACATAACCCCGTTATAAGCTCTTATAAGCCTTAAAAAATCACTTATTTTTTCAGCTTCTTTTATGTATATCATGTAACCTTTTTTACGGTGCAAAATTTTACTATTTAAGTTATGCTTCTTAAGCAAGTCATTCAAAAAATTAGCATACTCGGTATCATTAATTAAAAACTCCAAATGATACCTAGAAGTTTTGGGGTCATTTAAGCTACCACTAACCATAAATACTCCCCTTAAATAGGCTCTTGTTAGTTCTTCGTCTGACAAAATTGACTCACTAGGAAGCTTTAAAAACTGGTTCTTTTCGTTAATTATTCCAACGTCCCTCAAAACTTTTAAAGTATCCCTTTTCAATTCTAATACGTATATTTCGTTTTTCTTAAAATTATAATTCTTCCTTAAAGAAATATTTAGGTTAATATCATACAAAATCTTAAACAAACCAAAAATTCTGTTCGCAACAAACTTATTTTCAGTTTGCATTTTAATGTTATATATTTTTATCTCTGCACCCGTTCTAATTATTCCAGATAGTTCTGATAAATACTCAGCCCTGGTACATTCGGTTGTACTTATTTCTTTTTTTATTTTACTAGAAAACGTCATACAATCACTTTCCTTACTTAAGTAAGTATATCAAATAACGAGTTTTATTTCAACATATCCAGGCGTTTTTTATCATAATGTTGATTTTTACTAAAAAATGAGTATAATAAAACCATTCAAGAAAGGAGTTTATTAATGGGAAAGAACATAACAACACCAAAGTTATCAATATTAACGGAAGAACAAGTATACGGAAATAACAAATTAAACATATTTAAAGTAATTGGCCCGGAAGCAGCGGTTAGTGATACTGCTATTTTAAGAGGGGCTTTTGTATCAAGTTATCATGTGGATAATGATAGTTCTCTAAGCGGAAGAATAGGTTATTATTGGCTTCAAAATTCAGATGGAGCTGGAGACGCGCGCGGCGTTTACTGTTATGGTGGTAGCGACTGGGATTTATGTACCGAACGTATTGGCGGTGTTCGCGCAGCTTTGCCGTACTCACAAATCAAAAATCTTCCACATACGATTAAAACAAGATTAGCTGGATTAGAAGAAATAACCTATGGATATTATCCAGGTGCAGCCGTAGATAGTATAATGCAAGATGTTTTAAACTCTGCTTATAATTCTGGAACTTTAAAAAGACTTGGAGTTAGTTGCACTTTTGATGGTAGACGATATAATGATTATGATAAATACTTTTTGCCAGAAGAGCAAGTGTATTTTGAGTATAATGGAGAAATATATACTAATATAAGAGCTAACTCAAGTTTCGATAATTTTACCCTTTCTAATGGTGAAAATTATAAAAATGAGGATTATGTTTGGACAAAAGTTGAACCAATCATTTGGTTAAAACACCCAGATGATGACATCATGATAAGTGAAAAAGAAATAATTGCAGGTGTTAGGTTTTATAAACATAATTGCGGATATAACGGTGATTTTAGTAAGACCGAAATTAAATGGTTTTTAGATAATTTTTTATCTAAGGAAATATTTATGTTTAATCCATTGATTCAAGAATACATCGACAACATAGAAAAAGAAAATCATGAACCAGAAAACAAAACAACTAATAATTATGTTGATTTGTATAAAAATAATAAGCCAATAGCAAAAATTAAAGTTAAAACATTAAATATAAAACACAAAAATAAATAATATTAGCTATAACATAATAAAAGCAGGAAACTTAATTCCTACTTTTTTTGTCATTTATTATTGAGCTTGCTGCGATGGCACCTTCACTAGTTGCCGTTATTACTTGATAAAGCGACTTATCAATTGCATCACCACAAGCATAAACACATGATATGTTTGTTTCCATGTTATCATTAACCACTATTCCTTTTTCATTAGTTTTAAGTGATAGGCTTTGATAATAATCGTCATTCGCATCATGCCCGATGCACACAAACACACCATCAGTCTTTATTATTTCTCCAGTATTAAGTTTGACGCCTGTGATTTTCTTATCATCACCAATTATTTCTTCCGCCGTAACGTTATACATTACTTTTACGTTATCATTTTTTCTCACGTCGTCTATTTCCTTTTTATCCGCTCGAAGATTATTAGAACGGTTTAAAACATATACGTTTTGTGCGATGTCACTTAAATAACTTGCCGTTTCCATGGCTGAATTTCCACCACCTATGATAATTACATCTTTATTTTTGTATAAAGCACCATCACAGATAGCACAATAAGAAATTCCTTTTGACTCATATTTATCAGCGTTAATAGCTTTTAACTTTCTAGGTGTTCTTCCAGATGCTATTAACACGTAATTAACTAAATATTTATTATTATCTGTAATCACTTCAAAAACTTCATCTTTCTTTAAAACGTTTTTAACTTCTTCTACTTTTAAGTTTGCCCCTAATTCTTCTATTTGACTGTACATTCTAAAGGCCAGTACCGTTCCTTCTTTATCGGTATATCCCGGATAGTTTTCAATCCGATAGGTTTTATTAAGGTTACCTCCCGGTGCTTCTTTTTCAAACAAGGCGCATGAAACCCCCGCCCTTAACAAGTATATGGCAGCGCTCATTCCCGCGGGCCCCACCCCAATTATAGCAACATCAAAATCAGTATTTGATTTCATTTTCTTCAAATTTCACCTCGTCATAGCTCTTACACTTTATTGTAGTAATAACAAACATTATTATTCCGGCAATTATCATCAAAATAGATACTAATTGAGCCATTTTAATACTTCCCAACATTAAACTATCGGTTCTAAGTGCTTCAACAAAGAATCTAACCGCTCCGTACCAAATAAGATATAAAGCCGTTGTGTTACCTAGTTTAGTTCTTTTCATGCCTCTTACCCCCATAAACACAAAGAAACCAATTAAACATAAAACGGACTCATAAAGGAACGTTGGATGATAATAATGACCTCCAATGTACATTCCGTCAATTATAAAATCCGGCAAGTGTAATCCTTCTAGAAACGCTTTAGATACTATTCCACCGTGAGCTTCTCCATTAAAGAAGTTCCCCCAGCGGCCAATTGCCTGTGCCAAAATAAGACCAGGAACCGCTATGTCGGTCATTTTTAAAATGTTAACCTTATATTTCTTACAATATATTATTAAGGTTATTAACCCAGCGATAATACCACCATGTATGGCAAGGCCACCATTCCAAATTTTAACTATCTCCATAGGAAATTCCATATAATAATCCAGGTTAAATAATACGTAATATATTCTGGCTCCTAAAAGTCCAAAAACAACGCACCAAAATATAAGATTAATCACAAAAGACTTAGGAATGTTATATCTCTTAGCTTCTTTAACAATTATAAAAGCTGCTAAAACAGCACCAATTAAAATAAAAATAGAATACCAAGTTACACTAAATGGTCCAAAACTAAACGCTACTGATTTCATGTTATCTCTTACACCTTTCTATAAGTGGTCTTATTATTACGTTTTCCATTAAAACGTTCATTATACTAATAAATATTGAAACTATAATTGGTGAAAAAAATCCGGTCAAATAAAAGTGTTTTCCTAAAATAAGGTTAACCAAAAGAAGAATGGCAACGTTTATAACAAAATAGAACAAACCTAACGACATTCCTATTAATGGCATGGTTAGGGCAACTAAAACCGGCTTTATGGTTTTGTTTAGTATGTATATAATAATAGCTGCCAAAAAGCCATAAAATATATTCTCAACGTATAAAGACCTAAATAAGTTAGAAGTAATAATAAGAACTATAGCATAACCAAACATGTAAATTAACCACTCTAAAACCAGGTTTAGACGGTACTCTAGTCCTGTTCCTATGTTATTCTTAGAATTCTTCTTATTATTTTTATCGTTTACTACTATTACCTTCATAGTATCACCATTCTAATTATATCATAATGATATTAAAATATATAATTAATTTTAAACGTTAAGATATTTTTTTATAAAAAGCTTTTGCGTTTTCAGATAAAATCTTTTGACTATCACTATAGTTCCAAACTGAACGAACTCTTTTTATAGAGCCATTATCCACGTTACCATTACCATCTAAGTTCCAGTTATAATCAACGTCAAACAATAGCTTATTAGGATTTACGTATTTTTTTAATAAATTAAAGTATCCTTCTTTAAATAACCTTTCTTTACTTATTAGAACCTTAAAAGGGTCATTACTAATGTCCAAATCCGGGCCTATTCCAATCATTATATTATCACTCTTATTTACTAACCTAATCGTATCTAAGTCTAAGCAAGCCCCATGATTTAAGACTCCTTTTAAACCATTTTTAATAAGAAAATCAGCCCAATTTAAAGGACTACACTTATTACGCCAATACTTAGTATCAACCCCATAACCATAGTCATAATTATAAACCGAAGTATGTAAAATAATTGGTAAATTAGCTTCTTTAAGAACTTCAATAATATCTTTGTTAACATCATCTGCGTAAAAACCACTAGCAAACCCATGGAATTTAACCGCTACCACATTTTCTTTTAAAAGCAGTTTATAAACATAATTAGGGTCATCTAAAACACCATGAACTAAAGGTGCGAAATAAATTCTGACATTAGTTTTTGTTTTTGCTATTTCTTTTAAACAAAGATAATTAACTATTTCATAAGGATTATTAAATATCTCTTTTTTTATCTTCTTGTTTTTATTACTAGATATTTTATAATAGTGCATTAATTTATAATTTTCGTGCTCCCATATAAGACTTGCGACACTATTTCCTTCTTTTTCATAAACCGGCCATGGCATTGGCATTAAAATACCAGCGTCAATTCCGTTTCTGATGCAAAACTCATCGTACGACTTAAGGGTTGATTCACCAAAATAATAATCTTTTCCTAAGTGACTATGACAATCAATAACCATCTTTCCTCCACTAAAAAATAAAGGCAAAGGCCCTTATTTTATTTAGAATAAATTTCTTTTACTTCTTTTACGTTTTCGTTTTTATCCTTGCATCCTTTGCAAGTTGTATTGCAGGTTCCAACACCTCCCCCACAAGCACAACTATTACATACGGAAGCAGTAACATCAGCGTTAAAACTCAAAACACTCTTTACCTTGTTCTTATTTAAAGTAATCATCCTATCACCTCCTTTTGCTTTGATTCTCTTTGCTTTTTAACCGTTATGTCATATCCTTTTATTAGAATCCAACGCAAGGATTCCTTCGTGTGGATACAAAACGGTTTATCTATTTGATTACGGCTCATAAACAAACTTTCAGCCTGAATTGCACACCCTCCGCCACAAATAAATAACGCTTCACAATCTAAGCATTTTTTATTATTAAGGGTATTTCTTTCTTTCCAAAACTTCATTTCGTCAGAGTTCAAAACATCCTTTATCGAAGTCTCTTTAATGTTTCCTATAACGTATTTATCTGTTTTTAAATATCCATGGCAAACACATAAATCCCCATTTGGTTTCACCGTTATTTGGTTTCCACCAATAGCTCCGCAGTCAGAAAACTTAAATTCCTCGTTTAACATGCTATCTATCTTTCTTATCAATCTTCCGTCATAAATGTTTTTTGAAGATAAACACTCGTATGATTTAATAAGAAAGCTACTAGCCCGCTTATAATACTCCTCCCACTTATCATCATAGCTTGTATAATGATACAGATTATAAAATATACTTTTCACGTTCAGCTTCTTAAGCCAAGAAAGGACTTCATCTTGATGATCTAGGAAATCATTTGAAACGGTAATAGATAATCCAAACTTACACTTTTCCATCTTTAACATTGGGAATTTCTTCATTACTTCATCATAAACGCTTTTTCCGCTTACGCGATAAACTCTATTTTTATCATTTAGTTCTTTTGGGCCGTCTATTGAAATTCCTACTTCTACTTTATGCTTTGCTAGAAATTTTATTTTGTCTAAATTTAGCAAGGTAGCGTTCGTTACCATCGAAAAATTAATTGGAGAATTTAACTCTTCGGCCTTGAGTAAAACTTCTTTTATAGTATTCCAATTAACTAATGGCTCACCACCGTAGAAAATAACGGAGCCCTTAATGTTGTTTTCCCTTAAATAAGTATCATATTTTTTTAAAGCTAACAAAGCCGTATCTTTACTCATGTTAACTTCTTTTTTATTATTAAATTGACAATTTTCAACAAAACAATACTTACAAGCAAGGTTGCAGGAAGAACTCATTATAAGGTACATAATTTGTAATTTCCCACTTACCTTCTTATAACGGTTTTTTATCTGTTCCAAAGCACGGTTATCAACCCGTGAATCTTTAACGTAAATTCCTATGTTTTTCAAACTCTTCTTCTCATCACCATCAACGGAAAAGCTTATGATATCATCCAGTTTTTTCTTGTCAACATAAACAACGTTCATAACAAGTGAGTTGTATACCGCGTATACATCCTCTTTGATTTTTACCGCTTTAAAATATTTTGATAAAGTCATTTTATTCCTCCAAAGAAATATTTTTTATAACTTTTACATCAGAAAAACCAAGTTTATCGTATAGCCTTACCGCCTCTTTGTTGTTTATACAAACCTTAAGTTCCGCGTACTTGGCATCGTTTTTTTTAGCCCAACTTTTAAACTCATTAATCAGTTTTGTCGCAACGCCTTGTTTTCTTTTGTTTTCTACCACGTATATAGCATCTAGTGCGCAAACTTTATTAATGTATGAATCACCATTATTCACCATATATCCATATAAATATCCTATTATGTCATCATCTTCTTTAGCGACCAAAAGACATACGTCATCGTTGTTATAAAACTTTTCATACATTGATTTTACAACGCAATTTTCATTGATGTTAGAATCGTATTCTTTCTCAGTGAGAATCAGTTTAGTTAATAATTTATTAGCTACTAACGCTTCATCATAATCAGCCCTTTTTATTTTCATGGTTCCTCCTTAAAACGATTATAACAGGTACCCTAAATAGATTTATGTCTATAATTGTTGCCTATTTTAGTATGTACTTCATAAGATTCATCTTCGACTATTACGTGGGAATACTTTTTAAGCAAATCCATGTTTATAACTTCTTTTCCGGTAACATCATAAAGTTTTCCTTTTTTTCTTATGAAAATTAAATAATTAGGGTACATGTTCTTAATTCTTTCTATCATCTTTTTCCTCCACTCCTAAAGAAAAAGCAAATCTTATTAAGGTTTCCTTTTTCTTTATGTAATAATATCCAAGAGAAAATCCTAAATTATTCGCTATAAAACGGTCATCATAATTATTTTCCTTATCAAAGTACGTCCAGTAAACGATTTTTCTTTCATCACTAGTAAGTTTATTAAACGAAGACCTAACGTAGTTAATAAAATCCGCTCTATTTTTTAACTCTTCAACGTTTACTTTCATGTACGGATTTTCCGCTGTTTCAAAATATATTTTATCTAAAATAAAATCATTACTAATTGAAGAGATGCCGTTATCGACCGATAAAGTATAATAATTATATTTAGTTATTATTTCTTCAACGTTTTTCTTTGTTTTAGACCAAGATATGTTTTTAGGTTGAACCATTGTAACAGCTCCCTTCTTATGACATTGTATCATTTTACTCAAACTAAAAGTTAATTTTAAAATAATCAATAATTCATAAAAAAATAAGCTAAAACTAATATTATCTTCATGTATATTATTATCTAAAAATGGTTTTAACCCTTAAAAAAAGCATAGGTTTTTAACACAAAATAAAAAAGTAAAAGTATATATTTCTCTTTTACTTCTTGTTTTATAATAATGATTTTAAATACTTACCAGTATATGACGCTTCACACTTTGCTACTTTTTCCGGAGTACCTTCACAAACAACGGTTCCGCCGCCATCTCCGCCTTCCGGTCCCAAATCAATGATGTGGTCCGCAACTTTTATAACGTCTAAATTATGCTCTATTACGATAACCGTATCACCATTATCTACGATTCTATTTAAAATGGCAAGTAACTTTTTAATATCGTGACTATGCAAGCCAGTTGTTGGTTCATCCAGGATAAACACGCTTTTACCAGTGGGCTTTTTTTGAAGTTCTTTGGCAAGTTTAACGCGTGAGGCCTCACCGCCGGATAATGTTGGAGCACTTTGACCAAGCTTAATGTATCCTAATCCTACGTCCATTAAAACCTGTAGTTTTCTTTTAATCTTGGGGTGATTTTCAAAAAAATTAATTGCTTCTTCAACCCGCATTTGTAAAACGTCATAAATGGTTTTGTCCTTGTATTTAACCTCTAATGTTTCTTTATTAAACCTTGTGCCGCCACAAACCTCGCAAGGAACATACACGTCCGGTAAAAAGTTCATTGAAATCTTTTTAACGCCATCGCCCCAGCATGATTCACATCGGCCCCCTTTAACGTTAAACGAAAAACGACCTTTATCATATCCCCTTATTTTGGCTTCTTTGGTTTGGGCAAAAACGTCTCTTATATCATCAAACACGCCAACGTACGTTGCGGGATTACTTCTTGGTGTCCTTCCAATCGGATCTTGCGTAATATCAATTACTTTATCTACGTTTTCCAACCCTTTAATGCTTTTATATTTTCCAGGAACAACCTTCGACCCATATACGTTTAGTGCTAAAGCTTTATATAAAATTTGGTTAATCAAACTTGATTTTCCAGAACCTGATACACCCGTTACAACAATTAGTTTCCCCAAAGGAAACTTAACGTTTATGTTTTTTAGGTTGTTTTCTTTAGCACCTTTTATTTCGATAAACTTACCGTTTCCTTTTCTCCTTTTTTTAGGAACTTCGATTTTCTTTCTACCGCTTAAATAATCCCCGGTTAAACTATTGGTATTTTGCATAACCTCCTCAGGCGTTCCACAAGCTACTATTTCTCCTCCATGATCCCCGGCACCCGGTCCAACATCAACTAAATAATCCGCTTGAAGCATAGTATCCGTATCATGTTCTACCACTATCAAGGTATTTCCTAAATCCCTCATCTTAAGTAACGAATCTATTAATCTTTGATTATCCCTTTGGTGAAGTCCGATTGACGGTTCGTCCAAAACGTATAATACTCCCGTTAACTGCGAACCTATTTGAGTTGCTAATCTTATCCTTTGAGCCTCTCCACCAGACAACGTACCAGCACTTCTTGATAAGGTTAGATACCCAAGGCCCACGTTATGCAAAAACTCCAGCCTTGACTTTATTTCTTTGATTAGTAATCTTGCGATTTCTTCTTTTTCTTTACTTAGTTTTAATCTATCAAAAAACTCATATAACTTATCAATGTTCATGTCGGTTAAATCAATTATGTTCTTTTTATTTATCAAAACTGATAGTACACTTTCTTTTAATCTTTTACCATGACAAGTCGGACAAGTAAGTTCAACCATGTACTTGCCAAGCCATTCTCTTATAAACTCACTATTAGTTTCAAAGTACCTTCGTTCTAAATTGTCTAAAACTCCCTCGTAGGGTTCAAAGCTATTCATCTCATTACCACTTCTGGTTTTAAACTTAAACTCAATTGGCTCTTTCGTTCCATGAAGGATTATATCAAGTTCTTTTCTGGTCAAATCCTTTATCTTTTTATTCATGTCTATACCATACTTATCACACACAATTTCTAATTTTTTGATGTATATATTCTGGTCATCCATGCCCGCTAAAGGCTCTATTCCTCCTCTTGCAAGTGTTTTTTCTTTATCAGGAATAATTAAATCTTCGCTTATTTTTTGTTTAAAACCAAGTCCCTTGCAATCAGGACACGAACCATAAGGAGCGTTAAAGCTAAACATTCTGGGTTCTAGTTCTTCAAGAGAAAAATCACAGTGAGGACACGCAAAAGACTCGCTCATCACTATTTCATCACGTCCCGGAATTTCAACAACGGCCTTTCCGTGGGATAATTTGCAAGCCAGCTCCAACGCCTCGTATATTCTTCCCCTTGCCTCGTCTTTTTTTATAATTCTATCTACCACCACAAGGATGTTATGCTTCTTATTTTTATCTAAGTCTATGTTGGTACTTAAATCAAAGGTTTCACCATCAATCTTAACTCGTACGTAACCATCTTTTTTAAGGGATTCAAGAACATCTTTATGGGTGCCTTTTTTACCATAGATAACGGGAGACATAATTACTAGTCTGGCACCATCTTCTTCATTCATTATCTGGTTAGTCATTTCTTCTATTGATTGACTTGAAATCGGAATGTTATGATTAGGGCAATAAGGAACACCAATACGCGCAAACAAAAGCCTAAAATAATCATATATTTCAGTTACCGTTCCAACGGTAGACCTAGGATTATTATTAGTTGTTTTTTGATCTATTGAAATTGATGGGGAAAGTCCCTCAATTGAATCAACGTCTGGTTTTGACGTTCCCCCTAGAAATTGCCTTGCATAAGCAGATAAACTTTCTACGTACCTTCTTTGACCTTCCGCGTATATAGTATCAAAAGCAAGTGATGACTTGCCAGAACCTGATACACCTGTCATAACCGTCAATTTATTCTTAGGTATTTCAATATCTACGTTTTTTAAATTATTTTCTCTAGCACCTTTTACTATAATCTTATCCATATACAACACCTCTAGCGACTATATTCTATCATAAAACCATAAAAATTAAAATTGTTATTTATTGGTTAATGAACTTTTTCCTTCATTTTTATTTGCCCGTTACATAAATGCTAAACAATACTTAGATATCCCGTACAAAGTAGGCTAACCTTTAATATCTTTATTACTTTGACAAACATTTGTTTCTATCACAATTAAAAAAAGCGATGAACAAGAATAATTATGTTCATCATTTTTAATTAACCTTCATTTCAAATATAATATCACGAAGTTCCATAGCACGCTCAAAGTCTAAGTCATCAGCAGCTTTCTTCATTTCTGCTTCTAATTCTTTTAAAAGTTTATCATCATGGATTTCTTCTTTAGTTCTATGCTTCTTAGTTTTTTTATCATCAGCGTTAACACTTACGACTTCCATTATTTTTTTCTTGATTGTTTGTGGCACAATGCCGTGTTCTTCATTATATTTAATTTGTATAGCACGACGTCTTTTAGTCTCATCGATAGCCTGTTTCATCGCTTCGCTTATTATGTCACCATACATTATAACCCTACCTTCAGCGTTTCTTGCACACCTTCCAATGGTCTGAATAAGACTTCTATGGCTTCTTAAGAATCCTTGCTTATCAGCGTCTAAAATAGCAACCAAACTAACTTCAGGAATATCTAACCCTTCACGAAGTAAGTTTATTCCAACCAAAACGTCATATTTTCCGCTCCTTAAATCATGAATTATTTGAAGTCTTTCAAGTGTTTTAACCTCGCTATGAAGGTACGCAACCTTTATATTTAAGTTTTTCAAATAAGATGTAAGTTCTTCTGCCATTCTAATGGTTAGCGTAGTAACAAGCGTTCTATCGCCTTTTTCTATTTGTTTTTGTATTTCTTCTATTAAATCATCTACTTGATTCTTAGAATTTCTTACTTCTATTAACGGGTCTAAAAGGCCTGTAGGTCTTATTATTTGTTCTACCACGTGGTTATTTACCTTTTGTAATTCTTCATCTCCTGGGGTTGCTGATACGTATATTACTTGGTTTATCTTTTCTTCAAACTCTTCATACCTTAGTGGTCTATTATCTAAAGCCGATGGAAGTCTAAAGCCATAATCAACAAGCATTTGTTTTCTGTTTCTATCTCCGTTATACATTGCTTTAACCTGAGGGAGTGTTACGTGAGACTCATCTACTACCATCAAGTAATCTTCCGGAAAGAAATCTAAAAGACATGTTGGCGTTGCACCAGCGGGTTTTAAAGCTAGGTGTCTAGAGTAGTTTTCAACTCCGGAACAAAAACCTGTTTCTTCTAGCATTTCTATATCATATTTGCACCTCTGTCCCAGGCGTTCAGCTTCTAATAATTTACCATTATCACGAAAATATTTTAATCTATCTTCTAGTTCAGCTTTAATATTAACAATCGCTTTTTTAAGTTTTTCCTCACTAGTTACGAAATGTGACGCGGGCATAATTGATATAAACTTTTTGTCATTAACAACAACCCCCGTTAACACGTCAAACTCTGATATTCGGTCTACTTCATCTCCAAATAATTCAATTCTAATTCCGTGACTTTTCTCATAAGCCGGTATAACCTCAATAACGTCTCCTTTAGCTCTAAAGGTACCCCTTACTAAATCAATATTATTTCTTTCGTACATCATATCAACTAGTTTAGATAAAACATCATTTCGATTTATAACGTCACCAACTTTTAAAGTTAGCATATGATTTTCGTATTCTTCTTTATCTCCAATACCATAAATGCACGATACGGAAGCAACCACAATAACATCTTTATTATTTATAAGAGAACTGGTTGCATAATGTCTTAGCTCGTCAATTTCATCATTTATTGAAGAGTCCTTTTCAATGTAAGTATCACTTGAAGGCACGTATGCTTCAGGTTGATAATAATCATAGTACGAAACAAAGTAACAAACGTGATTGTTTGGAAAGATTTCCTTTAACTCTGAGTACAACTGACCTGCAAGCGTTTTGTTATGTGCTAAAACTAGCGTTGGCTTGTTTACTTCTTTAATTACGTTTGCGATTGTAAATGTTTTACCAGTACCCGTTGCCCCTAGTAAAACCTGGTATTTCTTACCATCTTTTACACCATCAGAAAGCTCTTTAATTGCCTCTGGTTGATCGCCAGATGGGCGGAATTTAGATACTAAATCAAACATAATTATCACCTCTAATTAATACGTTTATTCTATCATTTATTATAAAAGAAAACAAGAAAGTTTTAAAACTAATAATAGTTTAATTAATACTATCTTGTTTTATTATAATTAAATAATAATTTTTCCAAAGCTTCATCATCTATGGTAATTACTTTTCCACCAGGAGGTTTGATTTTTCTTCCTCCAAACACTATCCATATAGCATCTACTTTTTTATTAGGCATACTAGCTTCACCATCAGTAAATATAATTTTATTTTCTACCCTTCTCGTAAAAGCGTTAACCGCTACATCAAAGTTTGTACCGCCGCCACCCTGAAATTCCATGCTATCTATATCATTTTCATTTCTAATTTCTGTGTATCCATAGAATTCGTCATCGAAGCATCCAACTTTAACTCTTGAATTTTGTAATATATTTTTACATTCTCTTAAAAAATTTCTTAACAAAGTTTCTGATACCGAACCACTTGTATCAAGTAAGATTTCTGTTTCTGGCGTTGGAATATACTCTAAGTAAGGTGTAACTACACCATCCTCAACTGAAGCGTTTTTATAACTCCAATCAACATTATAGGAAACCGCTTCTTTTAATAACTTTCTCCAATCTATTAAAGGGCTTGAAATACCTATGTTACCTATTTTAATTTGTTCTTTATCGGTTCCCATTCCTGCTCCATGAGATTGCTTAGCTAAAGCTTCTCTTAACTCTTCTATTCGTTTTTTTCTTTCAATTTTATTTTGGTTAAAAGAGTCCTTTTCTCCAATGGCAGTTAATCTCTTTATAGTTTGCCTTTTTAAATCTTCCGCTCTTCTTTCCGGATATGAAACATTGGCTGAACCTTTTTCTTCATTTCCTGTTCGTTCAGATTTTTTACCTTCTTCATCATTTTGTGAACGCTCATCTTTTCTTTCTCCCGAACCAGATTGCGTTTGATTATTAGCTTTTGATTCTTGCTCTTTCTTTTTTTCTACTGCTTTTTGCCACATATTATGTGTATCATGACCAACGTCCTTATTTTCTTCTTTAGTGTTTTCGTTCTTGCCATCAGCGGACGAAACACCATTATCACTAGGATTTTGGTTATTACCATAAGCTCTGATGTATTATTAGGAATTTTATCTATTATTTTTAAATCTTTATCTTCGTTTTCTATTTTTTCTTGCTCTTTTTCTTTATTAAATCTTTTATTTTCTGCTATTACAACCATTTTTTTACTAATAATTCATCTTCTTTTGAATTTAACTTAATTAATGTAGATTATAATATTTTTAGGCACTTTAAAACAAAATAAAAAGAGCATTTAAATACTCTTTTTACCTATTATAATAGCTTTGACCAAGCGCTGGGAATATAATCACATCTCTAGGATCAAAAGTGTGTTCTTCTAAACTATCGCCGCGTCCTGACGAATAATATCTAGAATAACCATTTTCTATATCTTTATATCTTCCTGTTGCCATTCCTAAATGTAAATGAGCCCCATAACATTGACCGGTACAGCCCGATTTTGCAATCACTGTATCAGCGGTTACGACCTGCCCTTTCTTTACCAATTGTTTAGATAAGTGACAGTATATTGAAGAATAAGTTTTACCATTTACATTATGCCACAATACTAATGATATACCACAAATATCTCCCGTATAACCAACTACGCCTGGTGCAACCGCGTATACTGGTGTTCCAGTTGGCATTGCTATATCAATTGCAAAATGTTTATTAGGTTTTCCGTTTAAAGTTCTATTACCAAATTCACTGGAAATCCTTCCAGACGTAGTTGGTCTTCTAAATGTAGTTCCAACTGGCAAAGTAGTATCACCAAATACTCTATTTGTACAAGCAGTTATACTTTCATTTGAATCACAGCCTAATTTTTTATAATAATTTAACTCATTTCTCATTCCCTTTACAACCTGTTCTTCAGATTCACCTTCTGCATCTAACTCACTTTGTTTCTGACTTAATACTATTGACTGTGTTTCTTGTTCTTTTTTTAAATTATTAAGATTTTCTTTTTCTTTTTCCAAATCTTTTTTTATCTTTTCATTTTTTTCTATCATCTCGTTCATTTGATCCACTAACTTTTTATTATATGATGATATTTGTTCTGTAATTGATAAACGGTATATTAAATCCGTTAAACTTTCGGCTCCCATTACGTACTCTAACATGGCTGACCCTGACGAAGACACCTCATAATATCTCATTAAGTCTTTAGTTTCAGCATTTTTTTTCTTTATATCTTCTGCTAGCTTTTCACTTTCTTTTGTTTTATCCTCAATACTTTTTTCTACTTGGACAATATTATTTTCAATTTCCTGTATTCTTTTTTTAGTTTGCTCTAAGTTCTGATTATTTATGGCTTTTTTTGTATTGGTATCATTTAATTTTTTTTCGGCAGCTTCTATTTCTCTTTCAATGTCTGCAATTGTTTTTGCACTTACAGGTGGCATTAAAAACGCAAATACCATTAAGAATATAAATATATACGTAAATAATTTTTTTATCATATCTTTAAATACTTCCTTACTGCTCTATAACTTCCGAACATACCAACAACAACTCCTAGTATTACTAGTGCCAACGAAACTATGTATATAAACGGTTCGGCTGGAACAAGTTTAACAAACGGCGAGAAAAATTGTCCTTTAAAATGGCTATATAAAGTAGAATAACCATATAAGGTTGTCGCTACCGGAATCAAAGAACCTAAAAATCCTAAACACAAACCTTCTATTACAAATGGTTGTTTTATTGAAAAGTTAGACGCTCCAACAAGCCTCATTATTTCTATTTCTCTTTTTCTTGAGAAAATTGTTATTTTAATAGTGTTAGTAATTAAGAATAACGTTACTAAAACAAGGGCTACCATGGCAATTATCATGGCTTTTTCTAGTATTTTAAATACTGATAACAAATCCTCTACCATACCCTTTCCGTATTGAACGTTATTAATTAACTCAATGTCACCTATCTGGTCTGCCGTTTTAGATATTTTTTCAGTATCTTTTACTTTTACTAGCAAGGTATCATATAACGGATTTGTTTCTTCTGACCAACTATCTATTATTTTTCCTAACTCTGATGAAGTATCTTTCATTCCGGACGCTATTTCTTGCTTAGTTTGATGTTCTATTGATTCGACGTTAGAAAAATGTTTAATGCTGGTTTGTAATTCCTCGATTTGCTCTTCTGTTGCCGAGTTATCTACAAACGCTACGATGGTAAAATCTTCTTTTATTAATTTAGTCATGTTTTCAACGTTACTAGAAACAACCAAAGCCACCGCAACTATTAATAAAGTTATTGTAATGCAGGAAATGGATGCTACTGATAAACTAAGGTTTCTTCCAACGCTTTTAAAGCCATCTCTTATGTTCCTTAAAAAGATTCTAATTGCTTTCATAATTACTATAACTTCCTTTCTCGTAATCCTTCACCAACTTACCTTTTTCCAGTAAAACAACACGTTTTTTCATCTTATCAACCATTTCTCTGTCATGAGTAGCCATTACGATTGTAGTTCCAAGGTCATTTATTTTTTCAATTACTTTCATTACTTCTAAGCTCGTATCTGGGTCCAAATTACCGGTAGGTTCATCACAAATGAGTAGCTTAGGTGAATTTACTATTGCCCGTGCAATCGCAACCCTTTGCTGCTCACCTCCAGATAATTGGTCAGGATAACTTTTAACCTTTGATTTTAGCCCAACTAAATCAAGCGCTTTAAGCACTTTCTTCTTAACTTCATCAGTTGGCAAACCATATATCTCAAGTGCAAAAGCTACGTTCTCATAAACCGTAAGTTTAGGTAGTAACTTATAATCCTGAAACACTATTCCAATTTTTCTTCTTAGTTTATAAACCTTACTATTTTTAACTTTAGCAACGTTTATACCACCAACCATAATTTCTCCCTTAGTTGGCTTTTCTTCGCGGTAAAGCATCTTTATTAACGTTGACTTTCCCGAACCAGAAGCACCAATAACAAAAACAAACTCGCCTTTTTTGATGCTAAGGTTCATATTATATACCGCGTTAACTCCATTTTTATAGGTTTTTTCAACATTAACAAACTTAATAAATTCCATTACATAGCCCTTCCTTTACTTCCGTATGTTCCAGATGTTTGATAAGCATCTGTTACAAGTATAACTGCTTTTGAATCAATCTGCATAATTCCTTCTTTTACCTTAAAGTAATCACCAGTTGGAACAACGCACATTATCATTTCTTTCTTTTTATAGGTATATCCCCCTCTCGTTTCAATTAATGTTATTCCGAGTTTTAAT
>CAMMVQ010000012.1 GCA_946500425.1 uncultured Mollicutes bacterium
AACTGGGATTCAAATAGTTCTTTTTTACTGTCTACTTTTTATTGACAACTTCATTTAAAAACTTTCTTTTTTAACTAACACAAAGTTCTTCTGAAGCCTCTTCAACATTACTTTGCTGTGCTTCACAACCACAATCATTATAAGTCGTACCATCCAAGGCATCAGTGAACTCGTACCTTAATTTCATGTTCTCGCCAGAACACCTACTTACCGTAACTTGTTTTCCAACAAACTCCGGATATTTTTGGCCGTCAAAATCAGCATAATCATCTTTTATGTCATTAACGTTTATCATAATAGGATTGGTTTCAGTTAAATCATCCAAAACACCATTATTTTCTGAAACGTAACTTTTAGCACCAGTTAAAATACTACTAATTACATTTTTTCGATTCTTAACATCCTGTTTTTTTCTTATGTTGTTTACCGCCACCGTAGTAACCGCAATTAGTATTCCTAAAATAACAATAACCGCTAAAAGCTCAATTAAAGTAAAACCACTTTTCTTACTCATCTTCTGTCGCCCACTTTTCTAAAGCATCAAGTGGCATAAAACCTGACGTTCTTTTAACTTCTTTTCCATTTTCAAATATTATTAAGGTAGGAACGGATAATATTCCGTATTTTCCGGCCGTTAAGGAAGCTTCATCAACGTCCACCTTTACAACGTCAATTACGTTCTTAGACGCAAACTTTTCAATTACCGCCCCAAGTATTTTGCATGGCCCGCACCAAGTTGCAAAAAAATCAACCAATACCCTTTTTTCTTTTAATACCTCATTAAAACTTTCGTCATTTACATGTTTAATCATTTTCTTCCTCCTTTATATTAACATCATTACCATCTTGAATTTCTTTTTCACTATAAGTACGTATCATGTCTTTATCAATTAGTTTATCTAATTTTTTTTGTGAAATAACCTTGTTTTTAACCATGTAGTTAGCAAGTTGATTATCAAAGTACTCGCGGGTTAACTTATCATTTTTAGAATCATTTACCTCTTTTATAACGTACGTATTTGCCCTTCTTAAACCCTCGTTACAATTAGAAACAACCGGCACGTTATCTAAAAGCGCGTTTGCGTACTTAGACTCGTTAACAACGTGAAAATTAAAAGACGGAACCGCAAGAAACATTAAAACGTTATACGTAAACAAAATAAGTAATGGTCCTCCCAAAACGGCTCCTAAAAAGTTAAATATCCTAGGTGTTTCAACCATCGTATCTTCAATTTTTTTATCCATCTTAAGCTTCATCATAACAAGTTGATAAATTGCCAAAAAGAATAATACCAAAAGTAAATAAATTATCACTTGGTAGAGGATTATGTTTAGCGAGTACAAACCTTCAAGCTCGTTACCATGCCTAAAAAATGGTAAAAAATCATATAAAAGATTCGCTATTGGCGACTTTAATAATCCCGCTAAAATCATCGAGATAAAAAGTGCAATAAAATCGGTGGCTTCCTTTAATAAGCCTCTTTGAAAACCAATTATTATTCCTAATATTAACACTAGTATAAGTACCACGTCTATAGCGTTCATTTTAACCTCCTATTTACATTTATATTATATAATATTTATTATTAAAAATACATATTTTACCATTATGATTGACAATGATATGTATACCTTTAGTAAAAACTTAATATTTATGTTAAAATGGTTATAGGAGTGATAACAATGGTAATCGTATATAAAGTAAGTGATAACACAAAAGAAAAGATGATAAGCTATTACGAGGATAAAAAAAGGGATAAAACTCCTTCTTACGCTGTCTTTCAAGCGGAAGAAGGAGGAACGATAATTACCCTTTATGAGTCTGGAAAAGTAATGTTTCAAGGTGTAAGTGCTGACGTTGATGCCAACATGTGGAAAGAAGTAGAAGCACACTTAAACAACGGGAAATTACCCGTTGAAAACCAAAAGAAAGAAAAAGAAAAAAAATCAAATGAAGAACTATACGAGGAAAGAAAAAAGTATTACTACGTTAACTCGGTGGGCTCTGATGAAGTTGGAACCGGTGACTACTTTGGTCCAATCGTTGTTACCGCGTCATACGTTTCAAGAGATAACATCCCATTTTTAGAAGAACTTGGCGTTCGTGATTCCAAAAAATTAACGGATGATAAAATCCTAAAGATAGTCCCTAAAATAATAAGTAAAATTCCTTACGAAACAATAATATACACGAACGAAGAATATAACGCTCATCCGGAATACAACATGAACAAGGTAAAGGCTATATTGCATAATAAAGCCATTTTGGGTTTATTAAAAAAAGATAACTTTAACTACGAAAAAGTAATCGTTGACCAGTTTTGCTATCCTAAGAACTACTTTGGTTACCTTAAAGAATCAAATAATGTTTTTAGAAAAATCACCTTTACAACCAAAGCAGAGGACAAATGCTTATCAGTTGCATGTGGCTCACTTATTAGTAGGTACGTATTTATAAAAGAGATGGATAAAATGTCAAAATCCCTTGGGAAAATGGTTCCCAAGGGTGCGGGAACTACGGCCGATGAGTTTGGTAAATGGATAATAAAAGAAAAAGGAAAAGATATCTTAAAAAAGATTGCTAAATTAAACTTTAAAAACACCAACAAAATAATTAACAACTAAAAACTACGCTATATGCGTAGTTTTTAACTTATCTATTTAATCTTCTAAATAAATATTTATACTTAAACAATGATACCAACATCACAAAACCAATAAACAAAAACAAGAAAGTAAGTGGCATTTGAACAAAGCCGTACATAATGTTTAACTCGTTAGTTATTGAAGCGTACACAAGGTCATAAACTAAAGTAGTGTTAAAGATACAAGAAAGTAAATTATCATTTACCGTTTCTTGAAAAGAAGCGTGTCTTCCGTTATTTATGTTATAAATTAACATGCTCATAACCGCCGTTACGAAAGCTAAAATAAATGATAATAAATTTATTTCATAAAAATTAAAGATTAACGTAAATAAACTTGTAACACTTACTAAAAGGAATATAAAAACCATTACATAATTTCCTAATGATACCTTTTTCATGTATAAAATCTTATTTTCATCAGTTTTATCTTTCTCATTTTCTTTATTCTCTAAATTAAATTCTAATTCTAAATCTTTATTTACCATTTCTTCTAGCTGACTAGTTTTTAAATTAGTATAAAGTTCTAGTTTTTCTTTAAACGTATCTTCCTTTTTGTTTAACGCTTCATCAACCAACTTACTTGACACCTCTTCCTCGTTAACGTCCATAACATCTTTTATCTGCTCAAAAAACAAAGATGGTATCTTTGATATGGTGTTTATCTTTTGCTCGTTTAAAAAAGATATACTATCTTCTGTTTCTTTAACCAATCCTTTTATTTCTTCTATTTTACTTTTAGCATTTTTAGAAATATTCTTTAACTTCTGTCTTTTTTCTTTCAAACTACCCTTCTTAAAAAAATTAGTGTCAATAAAACTATAAACCGTGATAATTCCAAATATTCCAAAAGGAACGGTTAATAAAAGTAAATAATTATGATATATTAAGTTAAATATAAGACAAGCAATTAGAAATAATCCGTTTAAAAAATCATACACATTTTTTATTTTTTTTCCGTTAACACCCCGGGTATTTATGGTTACCAAACGCTCGTTAATCGTGGTTATACTATTTTCATGTATCTTTTTTATAATCATTTTCCCGGTTATTTCTTTTTTTATTTTTCTTAAGTTTTCAACCTCACGGCAATCATCTAAATATTCATCAAACTTTCTTTTGATTTCCACCTTTTCGTTTTTAGTTGCTGACTCAATTAGCATTTCATACTCTTTTTTTAAATCCTTTAATTCTTCGTCTGATAAATATTTTTCATAATTATTAGTTTTGATTTCAATTATACCTTGATGTCCAAAAGAACTTTTGGGGTAAACATCCGCTATCTTTTCACAAACTTCCAATGCGTCTTTTAGTTTGCCTGCCGCTTTAAAATCACTAGCTTCCTTTTTTAAACGTCTTAAAGCCCGCAAGTCAGATGTATCTTTTTTCTTTTTTTTCATTACTACCACCTTAAAAACGAATCATTTTATTTACGTACTCTACCACGTCTTCTATTTTCATAACGTCTTGTTTCATCGTATCCCTGTTTCTTACGGTAACAGTGCCGTTATTAATGGTTTCATCATCAACGGTAACACACCAAGGAGTTCCTATTACATCTTGTCTTCTATAACGTTTTCCAATTGAGCCAGTCTCATCATAAGTCGTCATAAATTCTTTTGATAATACGTCATATATTTCTTTTGCTTTTTCTTGATGATACTTTTTAACAAGCGGTAATACCGCAACCTTATACGGTGCTAAAAAAGGACTAAAATGCATTACTTCTCTTGTTTCATTATTTTCTAACTTCTCTTCATCATACGCGTTAAACAAAAGCGCTAAAACGGTTCTGTCTAATCCATAGGTAGACTCTATTACGTAAGGAATAAATTTCTCGTTAGTTTCCGGGTCTAAATACTCGGTATTTTCACCAGAATATTCTTTATGTCTTGATAGGTCAAAATCAGTACGATTATGAGTACCGTTTATCTCTCCCCAACCAAAAGGAAATTTATACTCAATGTCGCATGCAGCCTTAGCATAGTGAGCTAATTTTTCATGGTCATGATACCTTAGTTTATCTTCTGGTAAGCCTAAATCCAAATAGAACTTCTTACCATACTCTTTAAAGTACTCGTATAACTTTTCATCATCACCCTTTTTACAGAAAGTTTGATATTCCATTTGTTCAAACTCAATCGTTCTAAAAGTAAAGTTTCCAGGCGTAATTTCATTTCTAAAGGCCTTTCCTATTTGGCCAATAGAAAATGGTAATTTAGCTCTCATACTTCTTTGAACGTTAAGAAAGTTAACGTACTCTCCTTGTGCGTTTTCAGGTCTTAGATAAATAACGTTTTTACTGTCTTTAATAACACCACGATAAGTTTCAAACATCAAGTTAAATTGTCTTATGTCAGTAAAGTTAGACTTACCACACTTTGGACAAGGGACCTTGTTTTCTCTTATGTAGTTCATCATTTCATCTTCACTCATACCGTCCCCTAATGAAGAGTTAGTATAATCATTAATAAGGTTATCTGCCCTGTGTCTTGTCTTACACTCCTTACAATCTATTAAAGGATCAGAAAAACTACCTACGTGTCCAGATGCTTCCCAAACCCTTGGATGCATTAAAATGTCCGCGTCAAGCTCATAAGCGTTTTTTCTTTCTTGAATAAAACGTTTTCTCCAAGCATCTTTAACGTTATTTTTAAGTCTTGAACCAAGTGGTCCATAATCCCATGTATTAGCAAGCCCACCATAAATCTCACTACCTTGATAAATAAAACCATATTGTTTACATAAATTAACCATCTTTTCCATACTTATTTCACTCATTTTAAATTCCTCCCATCTTCAATTGACGTCCAGTTTTAAATTTATCTAAACTCTCATTATGAGCTTTAATTATTTCATTAATTTGCTTACCATAAGTAGATGGTCCAACAAAAATAATTTCAACATTTCCGGATATAATCCTAAACCAGCAATCGTGTTTAGAATACCTCAAATTAATAATATACAAATAAAAATATTCATCCATAAGATTAATTTTTCTTTCGACAAACTTTAAAAACTGCTCATGAGCTCCCGAATCAAGCTTTAAAAACAAAGTGTTTCCAAGTAAGCGATGTTCAAAAACCTCTTTTGAAAATCTAGCGTCAATCCTTCTTACATCATCATCATAAAATAATAAACTCAAATCATAATAATACTTACTTAATATTTCGCTTATGATTTTATTACCACCTTTAAAATCTTTTGGAACTGACAAAACAAAATACTTATCATTAGTACTTTTTATTTCTATCCCAGGCAAATAATTATATTTTGGAAGTTTTTTACTTTTTACACTTTCTAATTTATTATATGCTAAATAATAATCTAGCAACTGTTTAGTCAAGACATCATCATGATTCATATCAAAATCATCACTTATTTTATAACTTGATGGAATAGTAGAGAATTCACGTTTTTTTCCTCTAACGTTACATCTTAGGTTTTCATTAATTGTACCTACAACCGAAATAGATGTATAATCATTAGCATCTAAATATTTCTTCCCATTTATTTTCATCTTATCACCTCATAATAAAAAACTCTAGAAAATTATAGGGACGAATTAAAATCCGCGGTTCCACCCTACTTATTCTAGAAGAATCGGCTTTTTTATATTGCTGTTAGGTTTCCAAGCCCGTCATCACATTTAATATTACGAAAATATTATAGCATAGTTTTAGTTTATTTTAACAATGTTTTTTAAAAACTTTTTACTTTTAAGATAAAGGCCCGTATACCTATCATAGTAATCATCAATAAAATCATTTATTTCTCTTTTGACTTTATCTGATAATTCAAGTTTAGTAATTTTAGATATATCAACATACTTTAACATTCTAATTATTTTAATTGTTTTCTCACTGGCGATAAAATCATTCTCCATATGTTCTTTACATACAAACCCACCTTTAAACGCGGACAGTGTTACCACGTTTTTATTACCACATATAACGCAGCCATCAAAATTTGGTGCAACTCCTAAAAATTCCAAGTACTTAAGTTCTAAAATATTAGTAATAACAACAGGATCATATCCTTCGTTTATCTTTAAAACACTACTAATAAAAATATTATAAATATTAGCATTAGAAGATTGCTTAAAGACCTGAGTTGTAAGTTCTGATATAAAATTAAGAAAAGAAATTTTTTGTATGTCTTTTTTTATGTTATTTAAATTATTAATTACATCAGCAGAAATAAGCGTAGAAAGTCCATTTTCTTTGTAGCTAACCTCAAATGAAGCATAAGTAAAAAGCTCACTTACACTTCTTAAGGGACTTTTTAATCTTTTAGCGCCCTTAACCATGAGTCCAATCATCCCGTCTTTAGTTATAACGTTAACTATCTTGCTTGACTCTCCATACGGTTTTTCCGATGTTATTATTCCATCAATCTTTCTTATCTCCAAGCGTATCAATCTTCCCTTCAACCATCTTATGATACATAATGTAATATTCTATCTTTCCAGTTTTTTCAAATAATTTCCATACGTCATTTTTATTCATTTTAATCACCTATTTATATAATGGTAAGTAATATAAATTTTTATACAACGCTAACTAATTATTCGTCAATGTCATAAAAGCCTAATTCTCTTAAGTATTTTTCTTTGTCTCTCCAGTTATTTATCGTCTTAACAAAAAGCTCTAAAAATACTTTCTTACCAGTCATTTCTTCTACGTCTTTTCTAGCTAGCATACCTATTTTCTTTAACATTGCTCCTTGCTTACCAATAACTATCTTCTTTAAAGAATCTCTTTCAACGATTATTGTTACGTTTGCAACTATTTTATATTTTTTACAAATTAACTTCTCGGTAACACAAGTAACAGCATGCGGAACTTCTTCGTTTGTTAACCTTAATACTTTTTCTCTTACTAGTTCTGCTACTCTAAATTCCAAAGTAGTATTAGTTAAATCTTCATCCGGAAAATACTTAACGTTATCAGGTAAATATTTCTTTAAAGTTTTTATTAGTTCATCAACGTTATCTTTTTTTAAGGCTGATAATGGTATTATTTCCTTAAAATCATACAAATCTTTATATGCATTAATTATTTCAAAAAGACTTTCTTTAGAAACTTTATCTATCTTATTAATGATTAAAAACACTGGTTTATTAACTTCTTTCAACTTGTTAATAATGAACTTATCACCATTTCCTAATCTTTCTTTAGCATCTACTAAAAACAAAATAACATCAACATCATCTATTGAGTAATAAGCATCATCATTTAAGCGCTGTCCAAGCTTATGCTTTGGCTTATGAATACCAGGTGTATCAACAAAAACCATCTGAGAGTCTTCATCATTATATATTCCTTGAATGTTATTTCTAGTTGTTTGGGCCTTATCAGATGTAATCGCTATTTTATACCCTACTAACGTATTTAATAACGTTGATTTACCAACGTTTGGTCTTCCTATTAAACTTATAAATCCTGACTTCATGCACAATCTCCTTAACAAGTTTATTATAACACAAAATATCACTTATAATTGCATTTTACCAAATTAATGTTATAATAAAACTCATAAAGAAAGGAACTTACTAATGAGAAATAAATTAGAGATACCAAAATTATCAATCTTAACAGAAGAGCAAGTGTATTTTGAGTATAATGGAGAAATATATACTAATATAAGAGCTAACTCATGTTTCGATAATTTTATTCTTTCTAACGGTGAAGAATATAAAGATGGGGATTATGTTTGGACAAAGGTTGAGCCTATTATTTGGTTAAAACACCCAGATGATGACATCATGATAAGTGAAAAAGAAATAATAGCGGGTGTTAGGTTTTATAAACGTCGTAATCGTTATAATGGTGATTTTAATAAAACAGAATTAAAATGGTTTTTAGATAATTATTTATCTAGAGAAATAATTATGTTTAATCCATTAATCCAAAAATACATTGATAACATGAAAAAAGGAAATCATGAACCAGAAAACGAAGCAACTAGTAGTTATGTTGATTTGTATAAAAATAATAAGCCAATTGCGAAAATTAAGGTTAAAACTCATAAATAAAAAGACATTTACCCATTTAAGGATAAATGTCTTTTTATTTTAATTAAGCATACTTAAGATTTTCGGTAAAAAAACGTATAAACCAACGCATATCGCAGTGAAAGCAGAAACTACTACGGCTCCTGCTGCAACATCTTTTGCAACCATGGCAAGTGGGTTAAATTCACTAGTGTATAAATCAACCGCAAGTTCAATGGCAGAATTAATTAATTCCGAAGTTATAACAAAAGCTACCATGGAAAATACTAGTATCCACTCTAGGCCAGTTAAACCAATAATGATACCCGCTATCGTAACTATGATGGTAGCAATTATATGAACTAACAAATTCTGTTCACGGTTAAAAAAACTTCTTATTTTTTTCATCTTAATTACCTAAATAAAGATATTATTTTTGGTACAAAAACAACAAGCCACATACCAAAAGCCGTCATGTCAGCGATAAAACAAGCGGCTGAAGCCGTATCTTTAGCAACTTTCGCAAGTGGATGGTATTCTTCTGTTACCATGTCTACTACTGCTTCGATTGCAGTATTAAATAGTTCTGCAACCAAAATTAAAGCTCCCATTACAAGTGTTATTACCCACTGAATTGGTGTGATATTAAATCCAAGGCCACACGCAACAATAATTACCATAACAATAACGTGTAAAATTAAGCTTTGCTCATGTAAATAAGCGTACTTTAAACCGTCGAAAGAAAACTTAAAACTTCTTAATATCCTTTTTAAACTAAGTTGCTTTAAATGTTGTGATTCAACGTATTTTCCCCTTGAAATTTCTACTTTAACTTTCTTTTTTGATGCCATATGCGTTTAACAACTCCTTTTGTTTATCAAACATTTCTTTCTCATCTTTTTGATTCATGTGGTCATAACCTAACAAATGTAAAAGTCCGTGCACCGCTAGAAAGCAAATTTCCCTCGTGCTACTATGACCATACTCTTTTGCTTGACTATTTACCTTATCGTAGGAAATATATATATCTCCTAAAACCCTTACGCCTGGCACACTTAATCTTTTATCATCTTCCAAAGCGAACGTAATAACGTCAGTTGGCCGGTCTATATTTCTATATTTCCTGTTTAACTCATGAATAATGTTATCATTTACAATTATAACATTAAACATAACGTTTTTCAAATCAAGTTTATTAACGCAGTAATCAACAAAAGATTTCATCGTATTAAGTTCCGAAACTTCCTTTCCTGATTCATTAAATACTTCTATGTGATTCATGATATAATCCCCCAAAAATTAAATTTAAACGCCAAATATAAAACAAGCAAAATAAGTATTATGGCAATAGCATTCAAAAAGGTTTCACTTTTCAAAGTTTTCGGTAGTTTACTTGTTATTTTGTTTCCAAAGTGATAAAGTAAAAAACCAAAAATACCACCTAACGTGTTTAAGATAACGTCATCAACGTCAGCGGTACGGCCAATCGCACTTTGAGCAAACTCAATGGAACAAGATACAATTAACGACAAAAACATTGGTAATAAAAAGTTTTTATTTTTTATGTAATGTGATATAAAAACACCGAACGGAACAAATAATAGTACGTTTCCTACCACGTTTCTAAAGAATAAAGCCGAGTTAAAATCGTATCTAAATATTTCTTTAAAAGGAATAAAGTTATTAGTACCATAATTATTATCTTGGAACGTTACTATGTAATATAAAAGAAGAATGTAAATTATAAAGCATAACATTAATAGTTCTTTATAAAGTACAAATTTTTGCTTATTATATATTAAATATGCTATTCTACTAGAAACTAAGATTATCGTAAAAATAAACAACATTGGCCAAATTCAATGAATAACTTTTAAGAATATATCAGTAACCATAATAACCTCTTTTTCATTCTAAAGTCTGCGGAACATTAAGTAAATTAGGGTCTGTATTCCTATAATCAGTTATATCCTCACACACTTTAAAAAACACGTCTACTAATATTTTACTATCATTAGCAGAAAAATTCAAAGTTTTTCTACTTATTATGTATTCTGATGTGTCTAGTTTAGCCTTTATCTTTTCTTCCGCTAACTCCTCCGCTTTCTTTATGGCTTCTTCTTTACTTAAAGTTTGTTTTTCCACCTTGGTTTTCCTTTGCTTTTCCACGCTAAAAGCAAAGGGAAAAACCTTATCTTTAATAAGCGTTTTTTTCTTTTCTAAATAAGAACTAGTATAGTTTTTTTTAAGGGCAAAATCCCTTCCCATAAAACTTATTATATAATTATTTTTAACCTCTGGTAAATACTTTATTTCTTCATAATAAAGCGGATATTCAACCTTTACCCGGTACCAAGTCTCAGCGTAAACCTTTCCTTTCGCCACCACTTGCCCTTTAACGGTTTCATCTTTTATTATGTCACCAGACACAATTATATCTCCTTTGGCAACATAATCATTCTTTTTTTTCATAATAACGCCTTTTGATGCTTCTACCTTAATTATTATTCCGCTTTTTTTAGCTACTATATGTCTGTTTTCAAGTTTTTCTTCACTTTTATTTATTTTTCTTTCCGTTACTTTAACCGTTAATTTGCTACCCGTTCTTTCTATTTCCATCCATTCTATAACGTTTTTATTTTCTTTTATTATTTTATCAATTATCTTTTTCCTTTTATTAAAGCTGGGAATAAACTTATACTTACTAATGTTATTACTTTTAAGTTCCTCACTAACTAATTTTCTTATGTCAGAATCATCATGAACAATAACAACCTCAAAAGCTATGTTATTAATTACCCACAACAGGATTAAAGACAAGATAAAAGACAAGATAAACTGAAGGTTATGTTTTAAGAAATGAACGTATTTTAAAACGCCGTACATCTTAATTATTTCAACGTCATAGATACTATTTTTATCCTTTATTTTCAAATAATCTTGATATGATATTTTTAATTTTATGCTGTGATAACTTATCTCTTTATACCCACTATAAGGAATTTTATTAAGAATAAACCTTTTAAAAAACAATTTGGGATTCTTACCGGTGATACAAATCAAAACGTAACTATTCATAATAATTTTCTAAAGATATACTTTTTATGACTCCGGATATAACCACGAACTCTTTAAACATGGTTTCAATAACTAATTTATCACCGTTAATCATTACTTTTTTATTATCCTTTATAATGGTAATTACATCATTACTAAAGTGACTAATTTTATCATAATAATATACCTTTACTTTTCCTTTTATGATTCTTATTTCAAACTCATTGCACTCAACATAATCGTTTATAATCCTTTTTATGTTCACAAGTATCACCAATAAATTTTATGCAAAAAAAAGCTTGCTATGTAACAATAGCAAACTTATAACAAAGAAAAGAAAAACTATACTGCGTTTCTTTCACGTTTCGCTGCCTTACGGCTATTTTTAATAGCCTCTTTTTTAGCGTTTCTTTTTTTAACTCCCGGTTTAATAAATTCTCTTTTATTCTTAACTTCAGAAGGGAGACCGCTCTTAGCAACTTTTTGTTTAAACTTTTTCCACGCTGCGTCAAAGTTTCCATTTTTAACTTGAACCGTTATCATTTTTCTTTCCCCCCTCTCTTTTTTACTAAGATGATTATAACACCTAACATTATTTATGACAATATCTTTTTTTGTATTTATAACAAAAAATGACAGTTTTTTGCTATAAACCATCATTTTATTGATTTTTTCTAAAGCGAACAACTTCTTCCGCTAATTAGTCTTCTTAACCCACTTCCTAAATATCTTCCAACGTCGATAAACATTTTAAACCCACTAATTAAAGAGTTAATAAGACTACCAGTTATACTTCCTGCTTTTATGTTCTTTAATTCTCGCTTATTTAGTTTCATCTTCATTCCTCCTTTTCCTAACGACACTTATATGGTCTTGAAAAACCATCAAAAAATCCTGCTAGAAACGAAATTCCCGCAATTATTCCGGCGACAATCCATCCTCCAGCACCTGCCGCCCGGACCATTTTTAATTCTTTATTAGTCAATTTTTTCATTATTTTCCTCCTTTACTTGACCATTTTCCAAAGTAATAAACTTATTAAAATACTTTTTATTAGACCCTTTATGACTAATTAAAATAATCGTTTTATCCTTAAAGTATTTTTTTATAAACGTAAATAAAAACGCTTCTTTTAATTCGTCTAATTGACTTGTGGTCTCATCAAAAATTATAACGTTACCACCGTTTACTAAGGCTTGAATCATTAAAACGATTTGCATTTGTCCACCAGATAAATTAGAGTAAGTTTCGTCTATAATCATGCTTATATCAAGTTTAAAATGCTCTAAAAGGTCATTAACGTAATTAACTTCTTTTTTTCCTAAGTAAATGTTATCTTTAATGCTCATTTTAAAAAGTTTAGCGTTCTGTTCAACGTAAGTGATGCTTTTTCTTATCGTCATTTCATCAAAGGTATTTAGTTTTTTTGCGTTTACGTATATACCCTTTTTAGCTTCTACTCCTTGTCTCATCAAAAGTTTAAAAATAGTGGATTTTCCTGAACCAGACGGTCCCTTAACCATTACCCACTCTCCTTTTTTAACACAAAAACTAACCCGTTTTAAAACAAGTTTATCACCGTACTTAAAAGAAACGTTATGAAAGTAAAAGCTATTTATCAGAATTCTTTTAAAATTAGTTTTAGGCTCACCTTCTAAACTTTTTATCCTAGTAAAAGCACTTTTAAAATTAAAATATAGTGGTTGTACTCTTAAAAAGGCTTCTAGCGCTTCAAATAAAATGTTTTCTAACCAAACAATAAAAATAAGGTCATAAATTTTATGTTTACTCAAAAACAAAACAAATATTATTAAAGCGATGGAAAAACTTAACATGACCGATAAAAACAAATCCTTTTTATCACTTAACAAACTAACTTGTTTATACTTATTTATAATACTTTCATACTCATCAGTTAATCCCTCATAAAAATATCTTTCTTTCACGAGTGACTTAACGGTTATAACGTTAAATAGAACGTCAGTTATTTTTCCCGCTAATGCCTCGTTTTTAGCTTGTATTAAATAAGTATCATAAAAATTATTTTTATAAAAAGAATAATTAACCAAGATAAATATAACAATGATAAGTAAATTAATTAAAAACATCCAAAAATTATAAAGTACAAAAACAAACATTATACCAATTATTAATACAAAACTAACAAGTAAGCTTTCAACCACCACGTAAAGCATCTCTTTTACGTAAGATAAATCATTTAACTTTGACATTAAAGCACCAGTACCATCACGCCTATACTTTTTATACGGGAGGTTAATTAACTTATTAATAACAGGGATGGTTAATAATCTATCAGTTTCTGTTTCAAACTCAAGAGCTTTTATTTTGGTATGATAATTAACTAATTCTTTGGTCAAAAGTAAAAATAATAAACATAATAACATAAAAATACAGTTGCTTACTTTAGGGTTTTCCGATACGCTTTTTAAAGTATTGGTTAAAAAGTAAGAGGAAGTAATTGTTAAAAGTGATAAAACAATACTTAAGAAAAAGATTTTAATGGTCTCTATTTTATCTACTTCAAGGAAATCTTTTTCTAGCGTTTTAAAAGTAATGGCAATCCCCGTGTATCTTTCGGTAAAATCACTTAAATTTACGTACGTAACTCTAGAAGCTGGATCCGCAACTAATATTTTATTTTTAGTTACCCTTATAACCACTACGAAATGCTGTAAATTTCCTTCGGTTATAACGTGTGCGATAAAAGGAAAGGCAGCATTTTTAAGGTCATAGTTCTTATATCCTTCAGCCATCAAGCCGTACTTTCTGGATAAATTTATAATTTCATAAGCGCTTGTCCCATCTTGCTGAAAAGATAAGTTTTCTTTTACTTCGGCTAAATTAATACGTTTACCAAAAAGTCTTAGAATCATGGTAAGACATGCCGCACCACAATCATTAGCCGACTCCTGATTAACAAAAAACGAGTTATCCATTTAATCAACCTCCTATTTACATTGTTCGGCGTTAATTAAAAAAACACTCGTTAAATTTATAAAAAAATAAAAACTCTTGATTTTTCAAGAGTTATTTTTAACGTGGCGTCCTGCAAAGGATTCGAACCTTTGACCCACGGCTTAGAAGGCCGTTGCTCTATCCAGCTGAGCTAGCAGGACACATGGATTAGTTCAAAAGAACAATCCAATTATACCTCAAAATAATAAATTATTCAATATTTTTTAACGTACTTTTTGTAATTTCGTTACCATCAACCGTAAATACTACTTCCTTAACATCATAATTATCCCTTACCGAAAGAGATATAGAATATATAACTTCTTCTAAAATGCTCTTACTTGAAGCATCATCAAACAAAAATTCATTAAAATTAAGTGTCAAAACCTCATCATCTAACTCGTAACTTAAAAGTTTGGTGTTGTAATTTAAAAAGCTCATTAAATTAGTCTCATAAATATGAGAGGACGTTAACTCATCAACTATTATTTTTATTTTATCACGTTCATCATTACTCACCTTCGTAACCGGGACATAATAATAACTGGTATTAGTTTTATTTACGTAATAAATCGTTGTTTCACTAACGTTTTTATAATTATTAACGTCATAACTTTTATTAATTCCGTCTTTTCTTGTAAATGGTTGAATTACATTTTTATTAGATGCTGGTAAGTAACTCAATGTTTTCCCGTCAATTTTAATATAAACGTTATTAACACCGTTTACGGTAGTTAAATTATAAGTAATTGCCTCAATTGCTTTTGTTTCATTTTCTTTATTAAGTTCGTAAAAATCATTTGAAATATCAAGCGTAGCGTCTTGACCTTCAATCGTTAAAGTGTTAATCTTCGTATCCGAGGGTAAAATGGCCTTGAAACCATTAGGAATCTTATCTCCATACTTTCCATCTATAATCAACAACTCAACTAATTTTTTAGCATATTGTTCATCCGTATAGGCACTAATGGGCGCACTAGTTCTTGCTACATATCCGTCTTTATCAATTAAAAACACTTCTTTTTGTTTAACTTGTGCTGCCGTTCTAACGGTTGTCTCTTCTTCGAGTGAATATTCTTTACTAGCTGGAAAAACAAGTAATAAAAGTAACAAAAGAAGCATTCCCGTGGTTCTAAAAATCTTGTTATAAGCAAATTTTCTTAGCATGATTACCTCCAGTTAATGATATGAAAAAACCGCATATAATATGCGATTTTATAAACTAATCTCATTTAATTTTATAAGCTCAATTACCGCGCAAGCTCTTCCCTTAACACCTAATTTTTGCATTACATTAGATATATGATTTCTAACAGTTTTTTCGCTTATTCCTAACTTTTGCGCTATTTCTCTAGTAGTTTTATTAGTTATTAAATAATCAAAAATTTCCTTTTCTCTTTTAGTTAGTATTGCCTTTCCCATGCTTTCCCCACTTTCTTATAATAAGAGGTATTTTAATATTTTTTCTATATTATTTTATGTAGGGAAAGAATAAAGGGTACTACTTTTGAAACTTAACGGACACGTAAACTTTATTTTCGTATTCTTTTTGGATCAATCTCATTACGTCGTTAGCAAGAGAATAATCATGATCTTTTTTCTTTACCGTTACGCTTATGTTATTACCATCAATTTTGATAAATGACTCTAGCTTCATATCATTTTTTAATTTCTTTTCTAAACTTTCTTCCTTAGCCTTTATTTCATCTATTTGTTTAAGACCATCATACGCGTTACTTTTTTCTTCGGTAGTGGCGTCCTTATTTGTTAATATCTCATTATATTCCGCCGCCAAAGCAGCCCTTTCTTCATCCGCTTCAACCTGAAGGGCCGTTAAAACGTCTTCTTCACTTACGTTAACACTGGCTGAAGCTTTTGTATTTTCGGCCTTAGTAGTTGTTTTATCTTTCGTATTTGTTGTGGTAGTAAGTAGCTCACTTGGCATGGTAATATAGTATACACTTAACACCAAAATCAAACTAAATAATGTCAAAAACCATAATTTTTGTTTATTAATCATATTATCCTCCAAATCTTTCTACTTAACTATATGCAACCTTTGTTAGTAAATTACAAAAAAAGAAACCAATTAATTGGTTTCTTCCTTCTCAGTATTTAAAACGGCAGTAGCAAAAGGCATAACCGTATTGATTTTTCTATCTAGTTCTTTTTTCTTTTCTTTTAATTCTTTTTCTTTA
The DNA here is from genome assembly GCA_946500425.1 of uncultured Mollicutes bacterium. Classification (GTDB taxonomy): domain Bacteria; phylum Bacillota_I; class Bacilli_A; order RF39; family UBA660; genus Aphodocola. Next base: position 16,872 of record CAMMVQ010000012.1, read on the forward strand.
TCATCTAATTCAGCTTCAAACTTATCAAGTTCTTCTTTTTTCTCTGATGAGCTCTTAATCAAGTCGTTAACAAACGCTTCGTCGGACACTAATTTTTGCTTATCTTCTTCGTACCTAGCTTGTCTTTCATCTATCGCCTTAAGCCTAGCAGTTAGCCGCTTAATCATTTCCTCTACTATTTCACGTTCGTTAAAATCATCATCTAAAGGCTCATTATCCTCGTTAATGGTTAATGGTTCTAGATTAACGTAGCCACCATTATCATTATTTTTTGGTTCGTTCGTTGGAGGAACCATAACGACAGGAGACTTAGCAATCTTTAAAATTTCTTCTACGTCATATGGTTTCTTTACCGTTTCATGGCCGTCCTTTTGTTCCTTTATTTCGATAGGTGCAATTGGTTCTAGCTTCATTGGTTCAGCAGCTTTATCATCAGCAGCATCCATCTTTGGTACTTCTGGAACCGCTGGAACTTCTGGAATTGATATGTTAGGCACTTCTGGAATCTCAGGCACTTCAGGCAAGTCAAACGCAGGCATTGGTTTTATCTCATCATAAGAACGTGAGTCCGGAACGAATGGTTTAAATTCCTCCTGTTCCAATCCATTATAGTTTCCTTCGGAATCAGTACCATTTAAAGCCATGTTAATCTCGTTTACAAAGTTAGATAAATAAATATCATTTAACTTCGTTAACATCTTAGAAATAGCTTTATATATATCACTTTTATAAACAACAAACACACTTAATAGCTGGCTTTGATCATAATTACCACCTAATTTTAAATATTCGATAAAGTCATCAATTATTTTTTCTATCTCGGTGTTTGCACCATTTTCATTTAGAAAATCACCTCTTTTTATCTTAACGATTTCTAAATACTTTTCATTTAATAGGTTATCTAAGTTTTGAATGAATTTTTCTTTTTCTGATTCCTCATTTAAATTAGCACCATCTATTTTATCGTTAATCTTATCAACGAATTGCTCGTTAACGGTCTCAACACTTCTTAAATCCTTAATTATATAAGATTCTATCGACCTTGAAATTGGTTCGACAAGCTTATCTTTAGCGGAAGATATAGTACTAGAAAAATCAGCCGTATAATTTGATAACGTTACAACGTCGCCAACTAAAGAAGTTGTTTTCTCATCAATGAAACTCTTAAGCGTACGAAGTTCAAAACGATACTCGTTATTAGCTTCACTAACCCTTTGTAAAACACCACTTAACAACTTACTCATTTTCGTTACCTCCCTTTTCTTCGCCACTTCTTATCTTGCTTAGACCTTTAATTAATGGTTTCATGTTTAACAAGATAACCTCGGTTTCAGATAATTTGGAATCTAACTCTATCTTCCTTGAATTCAAGTCTAAATTTCGCTTTGATAACTCGTTTTCCCTTTCTATATTGGCTTCTATGTTTTTGTTGGTAGCAGACAAAATATCTTCTACTTCAGCCTTACGTTTTTCTAACTTTCCTTCTATTCTAGCTAGTTTTTCTTCGCGGGTGTTAAGACTTAAAATAACCTTATTAAATAGCGTCATATCATCGTATTTATCAAATTTACCATTTTGTTCTTTTGTTTGAGCTTCATCCTGCTTTAGTTCATAATTCTCACTAACACTATGTATCATACTATCTTCCCTTTCTTCTTTTTGTGTTTCCTTAGTTAATTCATCAATTAATATATCTAAGTATTTTAAATCCGTATCTTTTATTAGCTTTTCTAAGCTACTCTCAAGTTCATCCTGAAACTTAGAAACCAACTCATTTATGGCGGTAACCATAAAATTATTTTCCTTTACTACGTTAATTATGTTTTTATCAACGTAACTACTAACTTTCTCAATGATTGAATCGAGTTTTAAATCTTCCGTCATGTTAAGTTGATTAGAAGATTTATTTCTGTTTAATTCCTTAATATAATTCTTTTTTATTTCCGTAATCGTCATTCCATCTTGAACACACTTTTCAATGAACGTATCATTAGTAATCTGAAGTGCTAAAGAATCAATGAATAATTTTCTTTTTATCTTCTTATTTATCGGTATTAAAATAATTTCATTAGTATCATTTCTTAATTTTTCCTCACTTATTCCCACGAGAGAATCACTTATTATTCCAAATAATTCCTCCGCAAAATGATAAGTGCTAGCATTAATTATTTCTTCTAAAGATTTAGCAATAACGTCATCATTTAAAGTGCTACACTTTAATAATACGTTATTTTTAATTCTTTCTATTAAGCCAAGCATCACTAACCTCCTTAAGTTTACCATACCCCTTAAACAATGAATACCCATAGTACCCATATTATAACTAATAATATTCTATCATAAAAAAAGATAAATTTAAACACAAAATTCATCTTTTTATCATTTTTCTTTATTTTTCCTATTTAAAGCATAAGTACCAATAAATAATAAGACTAACGAAATAAAAGAAACGGCTATTCCAACTCTCATTCCTCTAGGATAATACTTAAGTTCAATTTCATGGGTACCTTCTTCTACGTTAAAGCCCAAATAAGCGTCTGCAACTTTATAAGTATCAGTTAAAACCCCATCAACATAAACCCTCCAGCCTTCATCATAAGCGATGGTGGTAAATGCAAACTGGTTATTTTTAGCCGTTATTTCACCTTTTATATAACTATCGTTGTACTTTTCCACCTTCAAGAATCCAGTTTTTAGCGCATCATAAAACTTCTTAAAATTTTCTTCGTTTAAAGCATAAGCATAAAATATAATGCTACTTGGAGAGTTATCTTCAAAGTTTAGTTTTACCTCTACTTTTCCTTCCTTCATTAAACCGGCGTCTAAAACATAATACTCATCAGAGTTAACCGGGTAATATTTATTATTAATTACAAAACTATTAAGTTTACTTCCACCAATATAAAAATATATGTTTTGCTCTTTTGGGTTATTGACACTTAAATAAAGTTCGTTTAAAGAAGTTGTTAGTTTGTATCCAAACTCACCGTTTGAAACCTTATCAAAACTTTCACTTAGTATTCTTCCTCCCGAAGATACATCTGCCTTTAAAGAGGTAAAAACGTCCGTTACTCCGGTTGCTAAAGACGTGAAGTTCTCCTGGTTTAAAAATGGCATGTAAGTTGTTAGTTTCCAGTTTTTAAGGTCATTATTTGCCATGTAGACCAAAGAAGAACTATAATTATAACCAATCACGTTATAAGATTCTTCGGATTTTATCGGGACATAAAAATCATTTTTTATGTAGTTTCCCATTAGGTACTTAACGTTAAACATGGTGTTATAAACCGGGGTTTGATAATTTTGATAGTAATAACTATTAATATTATTACCACCCATACCAAGCATTCTTTGAGCTTTTGAAACACTTTCATAAGCCATTGAACTAAAAGTAGAAATACCATAATAATCATACCACGAAGCATCGTTTAAGGTTAAATAATTAGTTTTTTCCATTCGGTACAAGTCATTATCGGTTTTTTTTACGTACGAAATAAGGTCTTGATAAGGCTTTTTATCAGCCATGAAAGTACTTATGTCATGGTTGATATTCCAGTTAGAAGTAACTGAATAAACGCATTCGCCGCCAACGAATAAAACCAGTGCCATACTAAGGATTAAAGGGGAAATTTTCTTGGAACACCATAATAAATAAATTACGTAATAAACCAGTAAGAGCACCATACAAACAATGGCCGTTTTATCTTTTATGTTAACAAAATCAAGCTTGGTTGCCAAAAGGCAGAACAAAATAACCACACCAAACAAAACCGAGGATACGATTACGCTTAAGTTTTTAATCTTAGTAAATGAATAATATCCCAAAGAAACAAGAACAAAAACATAGATGAATGAGTAGCGCCACGGCAAATCATTTGGCACGTGAAAAGCATGCCAAATAAAATCAAGTGGTTTTATCCAAAACGAAAAGAAGAAAAATAAAAGTACTAAGGTGGCCACTATCTTAAACCTTACGTTAATACTTTTATTAAAGTACATTGCTAAAATTAAAACCAAAGTAATCAAGCCTGGATAAACGTTTGGAAGAGGTAAAGCATCACTCGCAAAAACCGTTCTTGAAACTCCTGATATATGGTTAAACAAGTAATCTAAAACGTTAAATGATACTTCGAATGAGGGAAATAAATCACTGGTCGCCGAAATGGATGAAAGGGATAAATATAAAGGAATAAGAGCAAAGGCAACAAGGCCCGCCGCAAGTAAAGAAGAACCCACAAAAACAAGTCCGTTTTTAACAAAGGGCTTAAGTCCAAAACCGTTTTCATAAACGTTTAATCCAAGGAAGTAAACCACTGAAAAAATACATACCATGTAACCAATAAAATAGTTGGAAAATAGCATAATTGCCAAACTAATAATATAAAAAACTGGTTTTCTACTCTCAATAATCTTATTTATTCCGTAAACCACAAGCGGTAAGAACACCATGCCATCAAGCCACATAACGTTCCAATAATAAGCACAAAAATAACCAGATAAAGCGTACATAAGTCCAAACGCACATAATGACAACCCATCCTTTTTAAAGGTTTTCTTTAAGAAGAACGCCATGGTAAAAGAAGCAAAAACAACTTTAAATAAAATTATTAAAGAAAACGCCATAACGATGTTTTCCTTCTTAAACAAAAACAATAAAACGTTAAAAGGACTAGATAAATAATTTAAAAAGTTTCGGTAAAAAGGAATACCACCACCAGTATTAAACGAGTATAAAAGCGATTCGCCGCTTTTAACACGGTCATAAAGCTCATTTAAAAAAGGTCCGTACTGATGGTAAAAATCAACGTCTAACATCGAATTATTTCCAAACGGTGCTATCTTTTGAGTGATGTATATCACCGATACCACGATTAATGAAATAAGAGCCGTTAAAAATAACCATTTATTATTAAAAAGAAACTTCTTTATCTTACTTTTCATTTTATCACCACGTTAATAATACCATAAAAAAATAGCCGTACGCAAGATACTTACGCACGAACCACTTATTCAAGAACGTTTAAAACATCATTTACCGCGTCCTTACTATAAATAACTAATTTTTCATTAACATCTAGGGTTGCAAGCAAAATGTTATCATACCCATCATAACCCTTTAGCTTCAACTGTTTCCTTAACCATTCTTCATCTTTCCCCATTCCTGCTAAGTTCTTATTCATCAATCTTTCGTCTATTATTACGTTCGCACAAAGGCCCTCAACACCAGGTTTAATGTTCATGTTCTTATTAGTAACCGGAAGGTACTCTTCCTTAAGCAAAAAGCTAACCTTCCCGTTTGCTTCCATTACCGCGTACTTAATGTTACTAACGTCAAAATACCCAGCGGACCTACAAGTCTCTAAAAAATCATTAACGTCTAATTTTGCCTTCTTTAAATTTTTATAAACAATTTTTCCGTCCTGAATTAAAACGGTAGGAGTTCCAATAAAAAACCGACGTGCTCTAATACTTTTCATCGTTATGAACGAAACAAACGTCGCGATAATTCCAAATATAGCAACCGAAACAAAACCGTTCATAACCTGTGAATCCAGGTTCATGGTCATCTCAGCCGCAAAATTACCAATTGATATACTTATTACGTAATCAAATAAGCTAAGCTCTGAAACTTGTTTTTTACCAATCATCTTGGTTACGAAAAAAAGTGTTATTAACGAAAACAAAGCCCGGCTAGAAACAACCAAGACTTCGTACAAATTAGTGGTTGCAATATCTCCAAACATATAATCACCCACTAATATAATTAACCAATTTTATAATATTATTCTAAGTTAGTTGTCGCTTGAATAATGCTATTTTTAGAAATTGACCTGGTTTCTTTAGAGCCATCCACAACATATTCGACGTTAAAATAGATGATTCTTGTAACGTCACTTTCTTCAAACAAAACAGTATCCGCCAAACTACTCGAATCAATTCCCACGTAGCTTCCGTTTCCAATCTTGTACGCAATTTTAGTTACGCTAGCATTATTACAACTAACATCATACTTAATACTGTTCGTTCTAACCTCATCAAGTGAAAGTTCACAGCTACCATTTATCTTACTGGTGGTTGTTTTTTTGTTTTCTAGTTTTCTTGTTTTATACTTTGAAACCTTACTATTGTTAGGATAATAAACTACCTTAAAAGTTATTTCTTCTTTCATTTGTTCTTCTGAAAAAGGAACTATATCACTTAGTTTTTTAGTTAATAACTTTTCATAATTATTATCCCCAATTTTATACTGAACATCCTTTAATTTAGCGTTATCACATTTAACCGTGTACTCAACTCCCTCGCTTGTTTTATTAAGCGAAGTAAACGAACAGCTACCAGTCGCATCTTCAATTACTTTAACGTTAAACGTAGCACTTTTAGAAGAACCATCAGTGGTGGTCGCCGTAATTATCGCCTCTCCTTCGGCGACTCCGGTCACCTTACCATCTTTAGATACCGCTGCTACGTCTTCGTTAGAACTTACGTATTTAATGGTTTTATTAGACGCTGAAGCGGGGTTAATTGTTAAATATACTTTTCTTGTAGTTCCTTGTTTAAGCGTTATGTTTTTAACTAGTGGCTTTATTTCTGATATCGTTATTTCTTCACCGCTTTTATTTACTCCGTTTACCGTTCCAAGTAAATCAAAACCATTAAACCCAAACAAGGTGCCGTACCCAAAAACCAAAAGAAGAATAACCGCAAAAAATGATAAGCACGCGATAATAAGTGATTTTTTCTTCGTTTCTTTATCCGCTAGTTTTGGTCTTCCAACCTTTCTTTTTTCTTCTTCATCATCAAAGCCTAAATATTCGATTGTTTTTTTCAAACGGCATCACCCCAAAACATACTATTCTAATTAAATATTAACATTAAAAATATTCCCAATCAATCAAAATATATACTTGCTGTAAATTTAATTTACAAAAAAATATCAAGAATAAACTAACTAATCCTTGATATTATCTTTTCTTTATCATTACTTTTTAAAACCGTAAAAGAATCACTAAAACGCTTAAGGTCATTTGCGTTTTTAACATCTTTTAAAAATTCTAAATAGTTTGCGTACTCCAACAATCTTAGTAACCTTTCTTTATTATCAGCTGCCACCATAGTATCATTTTCTCTTTTTTTAGCATGATTAAGTAACATCATTTTCATTTTATTCAAAATTTTTTCATTAACACGTTTGTTAAATAACGCTAAAACAGCAGGAACAGACAACAAAAACACCGTTGCCATACCAAACATACTTACCGCGATACCAGCATTAATACTATCCACTTGAAATAAGCCCAAGTATGGCAACAAACCGGAAACGCTTAAAGTAAGTTCTCCCAAATTTAAAAGGCTATCGCTATTTTCTAGTTTCTTCTTTATTCTTTTTAATTTCTTTTTTGAGACACTAATAACCTTGTCTTGTTCTTTTATTTTTTTTACAAGTTCCTCTTTATTTAAAGTGTCAACCGAATAATACACGTTATCAACTTCCGTCATAACGTATCTTTTTTCATTAAAAGAGTCTAATAGCTCTTTTGCCGCTAATGATAATAATTCTAATTCTTTTTCATCAATCATAATAAAACCTCTTTTTAATGGGACATATTATAACACAAAAAAAGAAAAAGGCAAGTACGTGCCTTTAACTTATGAAATCCACCAATACTGGACCTAGTATTATAAGCAATATTAACGGAATGAAAAACAAAACCGAAAAGATGCTTATTTTGTTTGGAATCTTATTGATTTGAGCTTTAATGTCCATAACTTGTTTATCCTTTAAGAAATCAAGCTGGTTATACATGGTCTCAATTATGCTATTGCCAAACAAATTAGACTGTTCCATGTTTAGTATTATGTTATTAACCGTTAAAGAAGGTATTCGGTAGCTCATCAAAGATAACGCTTCTGTTAATGACTTACCAAAATTAACTTGTTTTAAGGTTTCTTTAAATTCATCAGATATTTCTGAATCAATGTACTTGCAGGCCATTTTAATCGCGTTTTCCAAGTTTCTGCCCGACTCTAAAGCGAGGGTTAAAACTTCAAAGTAATAATAAGCTTCGTTATCTAACTTTCTTTCTCTTTTTTTAAGTGGCCTATCAAGCATGTAATACCCAACCAAGTAATACCATAGCACCGTTAAAATTGGTGCTAGTAAAGCTCCGGAATCAAAGAAAATAAAAACTATTACAAAAACAAGCATCGAAGTGTAAAATCGAAAGTTCATAAAATAATCAGTATCAAAGGTTTTTGAAACACCAAATAAATTTATCTTATCCTCAACTTTTTTTATGTCCTTTTTCCTGTATATTCGGTGAATAAAAGTTCTTTTTTCCTTCATTATTAAAACCTCACCTTCATTATTCTGTTAACGATAAACGCATATACTCCGTAAATTAAGATGATAACAAATAAAATTAAGTTACCAATCGTTGTGTTTAATAAAGGGGTAAAATAACTTGGGTTTAAAACCGTGATAAACATAACGAAGACAAATGGCATAATAAGTAAAATCTTGCTTATCATGTTAGCTGATGAAGTAAGTGATTTCATTTCTTGTTTTAGCTTTCTTTTGTTAAATAGCATCTTTTCAATTGATGAAAACACCTTAATAATGTTACCACCAGTTTTATTTAAAATACTAAGTGACGAAGTAATGTAACTAACTTCTTCCGATTCTACCCTTTTACTAAACCTTTCAAAAACTACGTCAAGAGATAATCCATAACTAATTTCCAAATGCATCTTCTTAAATTCTTGTTTTATCGGGCCTTTTAGTTCGTTTGCAACTATTTCAATTGCTTGCATGGTGCTTCTTCCGGAACGAAAAGCATTATTCATTATTATTATAGCGTTTAATAGCTCCTGCTCAACTTGCCTTTTTTTAATGTAATCTTTAAACTTAAAGTAAATGTCAATGGAAAAAAATCCTAATAGACCAGAAATTAAGAAGTCAATGAAACTTGGAAACACACCTTCTATTACCCGTGCAAAAAAGATAATGAAGATAAAAAGCAAGCAAATGATTATTTTGTTACTTACAAAGTCCATCGAACATACGTCTTTTTCATTGTCGTAAGAGACGTATTTTCCGTATCTTGTTGCGTACTTAGTCATAACGTGGGACTTTTTTAACGCCTTAGTTAACTTGTGAACAACGTTAAAATACTGGTTAGAAATTAAGTCAAAAAACGAAACGGAGTTATCTTTAATTGAGTCGATGCTATACTTTGATATCCTTTTTTCTAACTTTAAGCTTTTATTATAGATAATTAAATAGAAGATAACAAAAGCTAATATAACGATTATTATGGTTTGAACAATAAATACGTTACTCATTTAAAATCACTCCCCTCGTTTAAATTTAAAAATGTCATCTAAGTCATCAATACCTTTATATTTTATCTTTTTATAAACTGAAGGAATACGTTTTTTTAAATCAAACGAACCATCTACTTCGCCATTTGGAGTAAGACCAGTTTGTTTGAAACTAAAAATTTCTTTAAGTTCGATTACGTCACCTTTAAACCCATCCACCTCACATATAGACGTTATTTTACGTCTTCCGTCTGAAAGTCTTGATACGTTAATTACTAAGTCAATGGCGTTTTCAATATACTCTCTTATCGCTTTAATAGGTATGTCCATACCGGCCATTAAAACCATGGTTTCCAACCTGTTTAAAGCATCAACTGGAGAGTTAGCGTGCATCGTGGTAAGTGAACCATCGTGCCCGGTGTTCATCGCCTGAAGCATATCAAAGGCCTCTTTTCCGCGAACTTCACCAACAATAATTCTGTCTGGTCTCATACGAAGAGAGTTAATAACCAAGTCTCGAATCGTAACTTCACCGGTTCCCTCGTAATTAGTAAGTCTGGTTTCTAGACCTATTACGTGACTTTGTCTTAGTCTTAACTCGGCCGCGTCTTCTATCGTAATAATTCTTTCATGATCACCAATAAACGAAGAAAGCGCGTTTAATAACGTTGTTTTACCACTTCCAGTACCACCACATATTATGATGTTTAGTTTGGCTTTTACCGCCGCATCCAAAAACCTTGCCATGTAAGGCGTCATGGAACCGGTTCTTAAAAAGTCATCAATCGTTTGCATGTCACGCCTAAACTTTCTTATGGTAACTACCGGTCCCTTAAGTGATAAAGGTGGGATTACCGCGTTAAGTCTTGAACCATCTTCAAGTCTTGCGTCAACCATTGGGTTTGCCGTATCAATCGTTCTTCCGAGTGGTTGTACAATTTTTTGGATGGTTCTTATGATGTGTTCGTCATTTATGAAAGAAACCGAATCATCTTTACTTATTTGTCCATCTATTTCAACGTAAACCTCATTCTTACCATTCACCATTATTTCGGTAATGTTCGGGTCCTCTAACAGTTCAGTTATGGGACCGCATCCGTTTATTTCGTTATCAATAAGGTTAAAAATATGGCTTCTTTCTAGGTTTGTCAAATCATATCCTAATAAAGCTTTGTCTATTTCGTCGTTTATGTACTCATGAAGTAATTTATCATTGGGAATCTTATCGTCAATAAGATTTGAAATAATTGTGTTTCTTAAGTTATCAAGTAATTCTTTATCCTTGAAAATGTCATAATCCGCAACCGGTTTAATAGAAACTTTTTCTTCTTTTATGTCGAAGGCACTAAGCAACTTTTTTCTAGGCATCTTTTCTTACCTCCTTTACCGTCTTTTGCTTTTCAAGTAAAGCAACCGCAAGTTTAGTAAGTTTCATAATATCTTGCTTTTTAGTTGCCCTTATCTTTTTATTAAGGGTGAGTATTTGTCCATCAATAACATATTTATCGATGTCTTTTATGTAAAAGGAACGATCAATCGTGTAATCAACGTTATGTTTGATGATATTCTTAATATCAAATAACGAAAAATAATCCTTTCCAACATCTTTAGAAGCATTTAACACAACTTTATAATCAGTGTTCTCGGTATCGTTAAAAATAGAAATTACACTTCTGGTGTTTTTTAAATCAACTGGGTCATTTGAAATAAGAAACAAAGTGTTATCACTTTTATCTAAAGCCGTAAGTGAAATAGCGTTTAGATTATGCGATGTATCTATTAATATAACGTCATATTTATACATGCAAGAAGAAATTATTATTCCAACGTATTTTGTGTCTACTTTATGTGCGTTTCTAGGGTCTTTAGGAGCGGGTAAAACATCAATTTTATCATTATATTTACTAACGTAATTACTAATGCTTTCGTAACGATTGTTACTCATGTCATCCACCGCGTTAAAAATGGTTTTTTCGGCGCTGACGTTAAGACTTACCGCGATACCACCACTATCTAAATCCAAATCAATTATTAAAACTTTTTTATTCATTAAACTATAAATACCCGCCATGTTAATCGCCGTTGTTGTCTTTCCAACACCACCTTTACATGAAAATACGGTTATTATCTTTGCAGCATCTTTCTTCATAATCTATCGTCCTTTCTCAATAACTATCTTATCACCGGAAAAATAACCAACATAAGAACTTTTTTCCTTGTATATTTCTTTGCCAACCATGCTACCGAAAAAACCCTTGGTAGCTTTATCCACGCTTATTCTTATAGTCTTTTCATCTTGATTAACCTCGATTGAATAATTATCAATCGAATCATCATTTTGGTATAGTAAATCAACCATGTTGTTATAAGGATTATTATCAATGTGCTTAAGTCCATAACTTAAAACATCTTTAGTTATCTCTTCCAGGCGATAATCATTATACTTAGCTATCCCAAGGTCAATAACAAGCGTACCAATCATTAAAATAAGCGGAATGAAAATGATAAAAATAACTAAAGCTTGTCCCTTATTCGTTAGTTTATTCATTTTTTATCACCCTGGTTGTTTCAACGTCAAAAACCTTTTTTGCGATAAGTGATAGTCCAGGAGTAATTGGCTTAATTGAAAGTTCACTTTTAATAGTTACATAATCCGTCGTGCTAGTTGTTGTTATCTTCACTTTTTCTTTCCTGTCAACGTTTATTAATTCGTTTATCTCATCAGGAGTTTTGCCTTCTTGATAAAGCATAACAGCATCACTAGTAATACTTTCCAAATCACTTTTTAAAGAAATTACACGTCCAATATCAATTATGCTAAAAACCAATAATAAAATTATTGGTAAAATAATAATAAACTCAACTAAAGCTTGCCCTTTATTAGCACTAGAACGCATCTGCCTCACCCCTATTATCATAAACATTATATCAAAATAATAAAATCTTTACAACGTAAATAAAAAAATAATGTTATTACATTACTTTTTATTTTTAAAAATAGTAAACCCAACAAGTCCGACGATTACTACTATCATACCAATTATTATCGTACCAGTACTAGACTCTTCACTAGCTTCGTTTACGATTGACATGGTAACAAAATAATCTGAACAGTGACTTATTTGAAACGTTACAAACCCGTTTATAACCTCCAGTTTTTCTTCTACTAAGTTAACTTTTTCATTTTTTTTATCATAGTAATATAGTGATAAAATGCTTCCGTCATTAAAACAATCAGAAACCGGAACCTTTATTGTGGCAACCCCTGGCAAATCACCATGGTGGCTAAAGGAAATTAATTTTTTCTTATCATTATTACCGATAAGCTTGTTTATGTCGTAAAGCCCGTCGGTTTTAAAGGTTATTTCTTTGTCAAATTCAAAATCATTTTTACTATATTCATTTTTATCAAAGCTCCAAGAATAATTAAACTTTCCGTTTTCATCTTGGACAAAGATAACTTTGTCTTTAGTTTTAGACATCAATAACTGGTCGGTAGCAAAAACACGCGAAGAGCTAATGAAAAATAAAATTACTGCCATTAAAGTAACTACTAAACATTTGCGCATGTATATGCCTCCTTAATTTTATATGAAAGTTATTAACGATACTACTAAATTATAAAGCATTAATATTATTACCGAAATACTAAAATTATTTGTTTTCCAGTACGTGTACGACAAAATCATCATTGTTGTAAAGTAGCAAACTGAAGACATAATGGTATCAAAAGCCATTGAAGTATAAACAATGTTAAAGAAAAAATAAAACAAAGAAGAAAATATTATAAATATCCACTTTTTATCAATTACGTCCCTAACTGCTTTTCTAAAAACTATACCTTCAACAATTGGATAATAAACACAAGTTAAAATAATCAGTACTAACGGAGATTCCTCAAACATTTTCATTAAAGAATAATCATTTTCGGAAGAACCATTAATCTTGAAGATTGCTCCTATTAAAGCATTCAATATTATGGTTACCAAAAATATTGTAAAAACTCCTAAAGCAATTGTTTTTACGCTTTTTTTCTTTTCTTTTTTTATGTTTACAAAATCATTTTTTATCGTGTCCTTATATAAGTAAATAAGTAAAAGCATGAACGCCACATAGATTATAATAGAGCTAACGTTTCCTCCTGGTAAAATCTTTACTAAATAAGGTAAGAAAAAATATAATAATATTATGCTTATCGCCTTTATTGATTCCTTATTATTGACTTTTTTCTTTGTCATTATTACCTCCTACACTCAACACCTACATTCTAACAAATATAAACAAAATAAACAACAAAAAAAGAGGTGCAATGTAAACACCTCTTTTACTACTAGAACCATCTTAGAAGAGATCTTAGCCAGTTCATACTTAACCCTCCTTTATTCTATCACCTACTTGACCAACCCGTGATAGTTTTACTACAACTTAAATATAACACACTAAATATAAAAAAACAATATACAAAAAAGTATACGTTTTTACCATAAAAATTGTATAATAAAACGTAAACTTTAACCATTATCTTTGTTTTTAGCAATTATATATAATATAAGAATTAAAATAACTATTATCATTCCCACAATAACCAACCCCTGGTTATTACTATTTACTTCTTTAACAATTGATAATACGTTTAAAAAAACAGGTTTCATATTTAAAATAAACTCCATAAATTCACTCCTAATCTTCGTTGTTTGGCATCCCAGATTTTTAAGGGCGCTTTACCATTATACCAATTTTTGGAATTAATAAAAGATAAAAAATATAAAAGTTAATTTTTTTAACCCGTTAGCGTAAAGCCATGTAAAAATGTTATAATGTTTATGGTGATATCATGAAAATACTTATTATGTCTGACATTCATGGAGACTATAATAGAATTAAAAAGATTATAAGTGAAATCTCATTTGACAAACTAATAATATTAGGAGATTTATTTAATTATGGATTTTATTCTAATGATTTAAAAAATAATGACATTATTAACTTGTTACAAAAATGTAAAGATAAACTAATTTTAATAAGAGGAAATTGTGATTATTATTATGAGGAGTTAGGATTATGTGCACATGATTTAATTACAATCCCATTAAATAATCATAATGTAACACTTACTCACGGCAATAGATATTCTAAAGGCTTCTTACCTGAATATCATGGAGACATATTCATGCAAGGTCATACGCACGTTCCAACGTTATTAAAAGAAAATAACATAGTTTATGTAAACCCTGGAAGTATCGGAAAAACAAGGAATGGTTCATGTGCTTCATACGCAATATTTGATGACGAAAAAATGATAATTAAAACTTTAGATGATAAAATAATAAAAGAAATGAAAATTTAATTTTCATTTCTTTTATTTAAAGCATATACCCTGATTATTTTCATATCCTTTAATTCGTTAAAACTCTTTTTATCATATATCACGTTATCTATCACACACATCATATGATACCAATCATTTAAGTGTGCTAAAACTATGTTAACACCTTTTAAATTGACATTTTTTAATAGTTCATCTTTAAGCCTATCATCAGCTATAAAGCCATTTTTAAATAAATAGCTTTCAAATATAAAATCATCATTATAATTTATACCCAAATCCTTTTTAACAACTGTATAATCTTTATTTAAAGCTTTAGAAATGCTTCTTATTACGCAAGTACCTTTTTCATCTTTTGAATTATAATATTTAACTCTCATAACATTAGTCCTTAACAATTATTTTGTCTTGATATTCCTTTTTCTTAATTTCTAATGCTTCTTCAACATCAATCCAGTATCTACCAAACAAAATATCATTATCATTTTCCTTTATCTTGTCTTTAAAACACCATCAAAGTCCAATATAGTTTTAACGGATCCAATATTATCATCATACGCAGTAAGTAGTGCTTTTTTTATGCCTAAGTTTTTACATTTTATTAAACCCAAATATAAATTTATTTTGTTATAACCCTTCATTCTTTCTTTGGGCCTTGTTCCATAACCTATATGTCCACCATGAATTAATAAAGCATCATTTAACTTATGTCTAATATTAATCATACCTACTATCCTATCATCATTTTTTCTAATTAAAAAATAAGTGCTTGAAGGAGCTAATTTATGAACTATTATACCCGTATAAAAACAGAACTTATAAATAACGAAGTATACAAAAAGGCAAAAGATTATTCTAAAAATAAAAGCGATTTAAAAACTTACTATAATGTTGGTAGAATTTTAAGTGAAGCAGGAAAACGTTATGGAGAAGGAATTATAAAAAAGTATTCAGAAAAACTTACCAATGAACTAGGTAAAAAGTATAACGAAAGAACTCTTAGAAGGTTTAGACAATTTTTCGAACTATCTTGTAATGAAAAATGGTCGACAGTGTCGACCGAATTAACATGGAGTCATTATGTAGAGATATTGTCATTAAAAGATGTTAATGCCATTAATTATTATGTTGATATTTCCGAAAAATATAATCTATCGGTAAGGCAATTAAGAATAAAAGTAAAAAATAAAGAATATGAAAGATTAGATGAAAAGACGAAAGAAAAATTAATAAAGAAGGAAGAAAATAAAGTAGAAGATTTTATTAAAAATCCAATCCTAATAAAAAATAGTTTTAATACAAGTAACATTTCGGAAAAAATGCTAAAGTATTTAATACTAGAAAACTTAGATAACTTTTTAGAGGAATTAGGAAGTGGTTTTACTTATATAAAAAATGAATTTAAAATAAAAATAGGTAACAGATATAATTACATAGATTTACTTTTATATAACATTAATTTTAATTGTTATGTAGTGGTCGAACTAAAAGTAACAGAATTAAAAAAAGAACATATTGGTCAAATAGATGCATACATGAATTACATAGATAAAAACCTAAAGCAGTCAAATCAAAATAGTACTATAGGTATTATTATATGTAAAAAAGATAATGTATTTATCATGAAATACGTTACCAATCAAAACATCTTTGATAGAGAGTATGAATTAGTATAACTACAATTCTTTTAGAATCAAATCGTTATCGTAAATAGCCTCATAACAATTAGCGTTACTATTACTTTTAATTAACTTTTTACCACCATCATTAAATTCAATAGCACAACAATTATCTACGCATAATGCTTTTATATTATTATTTTCTTTTAAAATCTTTTCTAAATCTTTTTTCTTTTTGGCATCAGAAGAAAAATGTGGAACAAACATATAATCAACAAATCCTAGTCCATCTACTTTTACGTAGTTATTAGATACACCCTCCATTATCTCTACGTCAGATAGACCATACTTTAAGTATGTTATTGCACCTGCTGAAATTCCTGCTAAAACGCATCCTTTATCTCCGGCTTTTCTTATCATTTCATCCATTCCTGTTTCTTTTAAAGTATTAACTAGTTTAACTGTATTGCCACCACCAATATAAATAATGTCAGCCTCATTAATCTTTTTTTCTACAACTTCCATGTGAGTTAAAGTCTTGTTTGATATTTTTCCCGTTTCACAACCAAGCTTTTTATAAATATCTTTTATTGTTTTATAATATGAGTCCGCAAAATTACTAGCAAGTCCAATAAATAAAAAGTTTGGTTTTTCCTTACCCGTTAGCTTAACTATTTCCTCGTCAATCTCTTTTGTTTCATACTTGGTATTAGCTCTTCCTATGTCACCACCACCAATTAAAACCAAACGCATACCATCACTTCCTTACCGTCTTAATTTATCCATTTTTTCTCTTATCCTTTTAATCCTTTTTTCTTTTTCGGTATTATCAATTACATATGATTTACCATCATAATCTAATACGTCATTTTCTTTTATATTTGATGGCAATTTTTTTATATCAATTTCTAATTTATTGCCATCTTTAGTATTTTCTAATAATGCAATACCATTTTCTATTTTATCAATTACGTATTTCATAATTACCTACCCGTTTGTATCAGTTTTTGACGTTTGCACACTTAAATTACTACCATCACTTGTAAATATGATTGTACCATCCATATCGGTTCTATATAACTTTATTTTTCTTTTATCAAGCTTTTGTAAGGTTTCACTCGAAGGATGGTTATAAGAATTGTTTTTTCCTACTGATATTATTGCATACTTAGGACTAACTTTATTTAAAAACTCATCGGTTGAGCTATAATTTGAACCATGATGAGCAACCTTTAAAACGTCACTTTTGATATCTTCATTTATTATTTTATTTTCAACGTTACTTGTTGCATCACCGGTAAACAAAAACGTATTAGAACCATAAGCCATTTTTAATACGATCGAAGAATCATTAGTATCACTTGTATCATCTCCAGAATAGATAACTCTAAATTTTGCATCTCCTAAATTAAATTCTTCTCCAGAAGTAGGAGCATGAAATGACAGATTATTATTTTCAAGAGCATCTAAAACATCCTCAAAAGTTTTAGTAGTAGAAAGTTTATCTGGCATATAATAATTATCTATCTTAAAATTATTAATCACATCATCCATCCCACCAATATGATCTTCGTGAGGATGGGTTCCAACAACGTAATTAAAGTGATTAATACCTAATTCTTTAAAATAAGATACTAATTTATTTCCATCTTCATTATTTCCAGCATCAATAAGCATGTTGTTACCATCATTTTGGATTAAAATGGAATCAGCCTGCCCTACATCTATAAAAGATACCATTAAGTTACCAGATACGCTTGTCCTATCATCATTATTTACCTTTGATACGTTAGCGGTAATTTGATCTTCATTCATCAAATTATTGCCAAATAAAACGGACAAACAAACCACAACAAGAGCGATTAAACTAACTAATAATTTTCTTTTTCTCTTCACTTTCATCACCTATACTATAATTCAATTATAATACTTTTAAAAAAATAAAAAAAGCTCAATTAAGCTTCTTCTTTCTTTATTACTTCTTTTCCTTTGTAGCTACCACAATTTGGGCATACTCTATGTGGTCTTATCATTTCTCCACATTTTGGGCATTTAACTGTTCCGTTAGCTTCGATTTTATAATGAGTACGACGCATTCTTTTTCTTGTCTTACTTACTTTTCTAAATGGAACTGCAAATGTTTGGATATCCAACTTTAACATATTCTCACTCCTTCCTTACTCTTCTTTGTATTTTTCTAATTTTGCGAGTCTTGGATCAATTACTTCCTTTTCATCATCTTCAGTAATAAGACGCCATCCATCACCACTAAGTGGACTTTCTTTAGCGTCAGGATGAAGAACTCTTAAAGGAACATCCGATAATATATATTGCCATATTATCGGAAAAATATCAACCTTATTTTGAATTATTTGTAAACCTTCCTCATTTTCATCCCCGAACGTTTCACTTATTTGGATATTAAAATCATGTTTAACTTCTTTTAAAGTTCTTGCACAAGGAAGAATCATATAACCATTAGCGGTAACTTCCATATCATATGCATCATTATTGGTAGTTATGATTCCTTTAACGTTAACGTTAGACATTCTAGTAATATCAGTATTAATAAGTAATTCATTAGGAACTTCCATTTCCTCGTCAACTTGCAGTTGATTAGTTTGACCATACATTAACCGTGTTAAATCAATTTTCAAAATAATCACCACCGCTTAGACAATTATACTATTTTTATTTTATTTTTACAAGCATTTACTTATAATAATTCCTAATATCATCTTTCAAATTAGGATTAAACCTTTTTTTCCTTATCATTTCTATTTCGAAACGATACGGTGGATAGATACGATTTTTATCACCATCATAATTTCCAACGTAAGGTGTTTCTAAAATTTTAGGGATATTCTTTAGTCGCTCGTTATAAATAACCTTTAAAAGTGCGTCAAATCCAATCGTTCCGAACCCAATGTTTTCATGCCTATCTTTTTTAGAACCAATCGGATTTTTAGAATCGTTAACATGAACACAAGCGATTTTATCTATCCCAATAATTTTATCAAATTCATCTAAATAGTCATCAAACCTGTTGATATCATATCCTGCATCATTTAAATGGCAAGTATCTAAACACACCTTAACTTTATCTTTATAATTAACACCGTCTATTATTCTTTTTAAATGTTCTAGTTTAAAGCAGATTTCGGTACCCTTACCCGCCATTGTTTCTAGACATATTTTCACCGTCTGATTCTTAGTTATTATTTCATTTAACGCGTTAATAACGTTTTTTATTCCCGTTTCTACGTCAAATCTAACATAACTTCCAGGATGAAGAACCATAATTTCAACGCCTAACATTGATGCGCGTTCTATTTCCTCCTTCAAAAAAGAAATAGCAAACTCATAAGACTCTTTATTTTCATTATTGGCAAGGTTAATAATATAAGGAGCATGAATAACTAAATTATTAAGTTCAATGTTATTATCATACAATAGATTTCTTGCTTCTAAAGTAAGATCATAACTTAGTTTACATCTTTTAGTATTTTGTGGTGCTCCGGTATAAAACATAAAAGTATTACTTCCATAACTCACCGCTTCTCTAACGCTTCCAGCGAGTTGTTCTTTAGCTCCAAACGAAACGTGTGAACCAATTATAAGCATATAACACCTCACATTTCTTTTATGTAAACATTATACTAAAAAAACGTAAAATAATCAAAGAATAAGCTTATTTTGTTAATCCTTTTTTAAAATGTTACATAGAAATTTTTTAGAAATGTTACATT
>CAMMVQ010000013.1 GCA_946500425.1 uncultured Mollicutes bacterium
GGGATCTAATATAGTGATTAATAATAAAAAAATCACATAATTAGATTATACGTGACTTATGCGAATTAAATTTGAAATAAAATTTACTTCAAAACTAATCATCATATTACTTATAATAGTAATCATAATGGTTATTATTTATAAATAAGAAAAACAGAGTTAGTTGTTAAAAACTAGCTCTGTTCTTCAAACAAACAATTGGAAAACAACTAGTTAAGTTGTCCTCTCTAAATAAATTATATCCAAAAATAAAGAAAATATCAATAACAATTAATATCATACTTTGTAAAGAAAGATATTATTTATTGTTAAAAAAAGGTAATTGTATTATAATAAAAATATAAGGATGTGAAAATATGAAAAAAAGGGTAATTAGTGCGATTGTGGCGCTTGCTATTTTTATTCCCCTTGTAATTGTTGGTGGAATCTGGTTTAGAATTGCGGCATGTGTTGTTGCAGTACTTGGTATGAAGGAATTTTTGGAACTTCCGGGAAGTAAAAATCGTCCTAAGTACGTTGACGTTGTCTTTTATGCGTTAATTATTTTGCTTACTTTTATTGACGAAAACAGAAACGTTTATTATTTTTTAGGAATGTTAATACCGATGCTTTTAGTAATTTATTGTAATGATAACAAAAAATATAACGCTGATGATGCATTTAAACTTGTTGGCATGCTTATTTTATTAGGAACTTTTTTCCATGAGTTAGTAGCCATAAGAAATGATGATGTCATGATATTCATATATTTATTTTTAATAACGATATTAACCGATACGTACGCACACTTGGGTGGAACTTTAATTGGAAAGCATAAATTAGCACCTAAAATTTCACCAAATAAGACATGGGAAGGAAGCGTTATAGGTGGTGTTTTTGGAACGCTTTGTGCGGCTACTTTTTATTATGTTGGAATCGACTCAAACGTTAACGTGTTAATGCTTTTAGTAATCACATTATTTTTATCTTGCTTAGGACAGTTAGGAGACTTATTTTTTAGTGCGGTAAAAAGAAACCATGACATCAAGGATTTTTCAAACATAATGCCAGGACACGGCGGTGTTTTAGACCGGCTAGATAGTATTATTTTTGTTGTCATTGGATATATTTTATTATCTGGTATTATTTAGGAGGAACAATGACTTTAATATATTTTATCTTAATACTTGGAATAATTGTTTTTATACATGAATTAGGCCATTTTATCTGGGCTAAAAAGTCAGGGGTATATTGTTATGAGTTTTCACTTGGATTTGGTCCTAAACTTTTTTCGTTCAAAAGAAAAAACGATGAGACTTTGTATTGTTGGAGATTGATTCCCGTTGGTGGTTACGTTGCCATGGCAGGGGAAGAAGTAGATGATGACACGAACGTTCCAAAGGATAAGAAGATGTATAACAAACCTTGGAGAAACAAGATAATGATTGTTTTGGCAGGGGTTATAAATAATTTTATCTTAGGTTTCTTAGTTTTGTTTTTGATGGCATTTATTTATGGCTCTTATACTACCAGACCAGTTATTGGAACGGTAGTTGAAGACTCTTCTAGTGCTAAGGCTGGAATTAACGTTGGTGATAAGATAATTGCTATTAATGGTGAGAAAACAAGGACGTGGGATGATGTTACCTTAAAATTAACGCTAGCTAATAATGAAAAAACACAAGTTTTTACCGTTGAAACGGAAGAAGGGAAAACTAAAGAGGTTAAAGTAAAGCCAGAAAAAATAACTGATGAAGATGGAAACGTAAGCTATTCGTATGGTATTGCACTAGATTCAACAAGACATCATGGTTTTGTTAACGCCATAAAATACGGAGTATCTAAGTTTGGATCAACCTTTAACTCGATGATTGTTACCATAAAAGCGTTAGTTACTGGTGAGGTAGGTTTAAACGCACTGTCAGGTCCGGTTGGTATATATTCGATTGTTGGAGAGCAAAGTAAGGCAGGACTGCAGGGCTTAATGTATTTATTGGCATATTTATCCATTAACGTTGGATTCATTAACTTAATTCCTTTTCCGGCTTTTGATGGTTACCGTGCCCTTATCTTGGTGATTGAAAAGATAAGAGGAAAAAAGGTTAATGAACGAGTGGATGCAATCGTAAATCAAATTGGTTTATTCCTGCTTTTTGCACTAATGATTTATATAACAATAAAAGACGTTCTAAGACTTTTTTAGGACTTTTTTTAAAATATAGGAGGTTTACATGAAGGATTTAAAAGTTATTTTTATGGGAACGCCAGAATTTTGTGTTCCGATACTACGTTTTATAATTGAAAATTATAGCTGTCTAGCGGTCGTAACACAGCCTGACAAAGAAGTCGGAAGAAAGCATGAAATAGTGTATTCACCGGTAAAAAAAGAAGCATTAAGGCATGAAATTAAGGTTTTACAACCAAATAAAATAAAAGAAGAATACGATGACATATTAGCACTAAATCCGGATATTATAATAACTTGTGCTTACGGTCAAATAATTCCTGAGGTGATTTTAAACGCCCCTAAGTACGGATGTATAAACGTTCACGCATCTTTACTTCCAGAATTAAGAGGGGGAGCACCCATTCATAAAGCGATAATTTACGGTTTAAAAAAAACCGGAATAACAATTATGTACATGGATAAGGGAATGGATACTGGTGATATGATATCAAAGGTTTCTGTACCAATAGAAGATAATGATACCGCGGAAAGTTTGCATGATAAGCTAATGAACGTATCAGTGCCATTATTAGAAAAAACAATACCAGAAATAGTTAAAGGTACCAACAAAAGAGAAAAACAAGATAATTCAAAAGCAACTTATGCCTATAACGTTTCAAGAGAGGAAGAACACGTTGATTTCAATAAAAATAGTAAAGAAATATATAACCAAATAAGAGGTCTTAACTCGTGGCCTGGAGCATATGCGGTGCTAGAGGAAAATAACGTTAAAATTTGGAGCTCAAAAATCAATGATAAAGTTTATGACGCTAAGCCTGGAACCATAATATCAGTTACTAAAGAAGGAATAGAAGTTGCAACTAAAGATGGTAGTATTTTGATTACTGAGCTACAAATGCCTGGTAAAAGGAAAGTGCTTGTTAGGGAATTTATTAATGGAATTAAGAAGGAAGATTTCGTTGGAAAGGTGTTTTGTTAATGCAAGACGTAATATATGATTTTGAATTAAACTATTATTATGCTAAAGAGTATTTTAAAGCTCACGGAAACTGTTTAATCCCAAAAAGTTATAAAGTGCTTTTAAATGGAAAATACGTCAAAGTAGGTAAATGGTGTGTTTACATAAGAAAACTTCATGAAGAGGGACGACTTTCTTTGGACCAGATAAATTTATTAAAAGAAATTAACTTCGTGTTTAAAGCAGAAGAGTTTTTAGATAATTACGTTAGTGAAAAATGGATGAGAAAGTATAACTTTGCTAAAAAATATCACGATGAGCATGGTAACTTACTTATTCCAATAGATTATGTGGTAGTAGACGAACATAAAAACGTCATTAAATTAGGTGCTTGGCTTGAAAAATGTAGAAAAGATTATTTAGAAGGAGAACTTAATAAGGTTCAAATTAGTCTTTTAAATGGTATTGATATGCGGTGGGAAACGGTTCACTATGAGGATGATGCTAAAAGTGATATGAAAAACGTTAAAATTTAATTTATCGTCAAGGAACATTATATAATAAAAAATAACTAGAATTGAACTGAACCCCAAAAGTTGGACAGTTTATAAATAGTTTCTAATTAGAGGATTGTAGCCTGTAATTTACAGGAGACAGTCCTTTTAATTTTACTTTAATTCTATCATAATTATAATAATTAATATAGTCATCTATTGCTAGGATTAACTCATCTATATTTTTATATTTGTCTTCTTGGTCGTAAAACATTTCAGTTTTAAGAAGCCCAAAGAAATTTTCCATCATTCCATTATCCATACTATTTCCTTTTCTTGACATACTTTGTTTTATGCCTTTATTCTTTAATCTTTGTTGGTAAGATTGGTGTTGGTATTGCCATCCTTGATCTGAATGAAATATTAATCCTTCTAAATTTCTGTCATTAAATGCTTTATTAAGCATATCATTTATTTGTTCTAAATTAGGAGATTTAGAAGTATTATAGGATATTATTTCTCCATTAAATCCATCTAATATTGGTGATAAATATATCTTTTCTCCACGTAGATTAAATTCAGTTACATCCGTATACCATTTTTTGTTAGGTTTGTCTGCATTAAAATCTCGTTCAATTAAATTATCTGCGATTTTACCAACAGTTCCTTTATATGATGAATATTTTCTTTTATTTCTTTTCAATGGCTTTAAACCTAGTTTAAGCATTATTCTATAAACTTTCTTATGGTTAACGTTATATCCTTGATTTCTAAGTTCTAATGTAATTCTACGATAACCATATCTTTCTTTATTATTAATAAATATTTCTTTTATTTTTTCTAATATTTCTTTATTTTTCTCATCTTTATCTGTTTTAGATAAGGTATAATAATATACTGATTTAGCTAAACCTGATACTTGTAGAAGAATCATTAATGGGTATGTTAGCCGAAGTTCACTTACAACATTTACTTTTTCTTCTGTTGTTGATTCTTCCTTGCTTGAACAACGGCTCTCAATTTTTTTGAGTATTCTAGCTACGCTTTTAAATATAGGTTTTCTTTTTTTAATCTTTCATTTTCTTCTTCAATTGTTTCACTCTTTTTAGGTTTATCTTTTTTATTCATAGTCGGACTCCTTCCACGTTTTCGTTCAACTATATTATAACCCATATCATTATATTTTTTAATCCAATTTTGAAGCATACCTTGACTTAATAAACCTTCATCTATAGCCACAGAACAAGCAGATTCATTGTTTATTAAAACTCTATTAATAATTCGTTCTTTCTCCTCTGAAGAAAAACTTCTATTTTTATTTGTTCGTAAAATATCATATCCATGCTTATCTATTAATCTAATTAAATATTTTATTACATCTTTTCTAACATTGTATTTTTTAGAAATATTAACAGCACTATTGCCTTGTTTTCTTTCATCATAGATATTTATTTTATCTTCATAACTTAATTTTGACATATAAAAACCTCGTTTCTATTTTGTCCAAGAAACGGGGTTCATATCAAATACTTAACTAGTTATTTTTTTCTTTAAAACTATCACAAATTGTTTCTTTTTTACGAGCACAATCAGGTTCGCAGTTGCAACTTACTTTAATTTCTTTTAAAGTGCAGCAGTTTTCGTTTGAATCGTTATACTCGCAAGACTCTACGTCGCATTTTATGCTGTTATTTTTCATTTTATCAATTCCTTTCCTTATTATTTTTGCTAGTTTTTATAAATTTATTACCATAAATTATTTGGTTTACTTTTATTTGTTTATTTTTTAAGGTATAATTATACTTAGATGAGGAGTTACTTATGAAAAGTATTTATGATTTTTCTTTAAAAGAATTACAAAGCTATTTTGAATCGATTGGCGAAACTAAGTTTAGGGCAGGTCAAGTTTTTGACTGGCTATACGTAAAAAGAGTAAATAGTTTTGATGAGATGACTAATTTAAAGAAAGACTTAATAAAATATCTTAAAGAAAATTTTAGTTTTAAACGATTAGAAATGCTAAAAGTACAAAAAGATACTGACGTTAGAAAATACTTATTTAAACTATGGGATGGAAATAAAATCGAAGCCGTTTTGATGAAACATGATTACGGTAATAGTATCTGTGTTTCATCTCAGGTTGGATGTAACATGGGGTGTAAGTTTTGTGAGAGTGGCAGGCTAAAAAAAGTGAGAAACTTAGAAGCGTATGAGCTTGTTTTACAGCTTCTTATGGTTGAAGAAGACTTGAAAATGCGAATAAGTCACGTTGTTTTAATGGGAATTGGTGAACCGTTTGATAATTACGATAACGTTATGCGTTTTATAAGAATCATTAATGATCCAAAAGGAATTGACGTTGGAATAAGACACATTACGGTATCAACTTGTGGCATAGTACCTAAGATAAAAGCGTTTGCTAATGAAAAAACCGGAGTTAACTTAGCGATTAGTCTTCATGCTCCAAACGATGAATTAAGAAGTAAAATAATGCCCATTAATAAGGTTTACAAAATAAAAGACATCATGAATGTTTTAAATGAGTACATCCAAAAAACAAACCGGAGAGTTACGTTTGAATACGTTTTACTAAAAGGGGTAAATGATTCTAAGGAATGTGCCGATGAGCTTTGTAAATTACTTAAGGGCATGAACTGTTATGTTAATTTAATTCCCTATAATGAAACAAGTCATTTGGAGTATAAAACAAGTAGTAGAGTGACAATTATGGAATTTTATGATATATTAAAGAAGAATAAGATAAACGTAACGATAAGAAAAGAATTCGGAGCGAAAGTTTCCGCGGCTTGTGGTCAGTTACGAAGTGAACATACAATTGAAAGTGAGCGATAACATGAATTCATATTATTTAACTGATACTGGAAAAGTAAGAACGCATAATGAAGATTCAGTAATGATTGTTAAAAACTTATCTGGTGAATATCTAATGGTTGTGGCGGACGGTATGGGAGGTCATAAAGCGGGTGAAGTTGCCTCATCAATCGTTGTTAAAGGCCTTACTGGTGAGTTTAAGGACATGCAAGAGGTAGGAGAAAAGCAAGAGGCCGTTAATTGGATAAGAGAAACCATAAGTAAACTCAATGACTCAATTTTTAAATACACCGATGAATTTCCGGAAAGTAAAGGGATGGGAACAACGGTTGTTTTGGCAATTATAACCAAAGATTACATTTTATTTGGAAACGTTGGAGATTCCTCAGGATTCGTAATGAAAAAAGGAAAATTATACAAAGTAACAAAGGATCATACCCTTGTAAACCTTTTGGTTGAAACTGGAGAACTTACTGCTGAAGAAGCACAAAACCATCCTAGAAAAAACGTTTTAATGAGAGCACTTGGGGCTAATAACCCGATTGACGTTGATATTTTTGACGTGGTTGACATGGATTATGATGCTATTTTGCTTTGTAGTGACGGATTAACTAACATGTTATCTAATGACCAAATAGAAAAAGTATTAGTTAGTGACCTATCGATGGAAGAGAAAGTTGTTAAACTTATTAAAAAGAGTAATTTAAGGGGCGGAACGGACAACGTATCAATCGCCTACCTACAAAAGGAAAGTGGTGAAATTAAATGATCGTAAAAGGACAACGTATTAATGACCGTTACGAGATAGAAAAACTAATTGGTGAAGGTGGTATGGCTAACGTTTATTTAGCCCAAGATACCATTTTGGACCGTAAGGTTGCCGTTAAGGTTTTACGTGGTGATTTAGCAGGAGACGAAAAGTTCGTAAGACGTTTTCAAAGAGAAGCATTAGCGGCTTCATCGCTTTCTCATCCTAACATCGTTGAAATATATGACGTTGGTGAAGACGAGGGAAACTTTTACATCGTAATGGAGTACATCGAGGGTAAAACGTTAAAACAGCTTATTAAAAAGCGGGGTGTTTTGACGCTTCCAGAAACGATAGACATCATGTTACAGCTTTTGGATGCTTTAGCACAAGCTCATGACTCTTACATTATTCACCGTGATATTAAACCCCAAAACATAATGATAAAAGATAATGGCTTAGTAAAGATAACCGACTTTGGTATTGCCATGGCGTTAAATAGTGTTGAATTAACCCAGACCAACTCAGTTATGGGATCAGTACATTATTTACCGCCAGAGCAAGCGAGTGGCAAAGGTTCAACGATTAGAAGTGATATTTACTCTTGCGGAATCTTAATGTTTGAAATGCTAACCGGTAAAATGCCATTTAAGGGTGATAGTGCGGTTGAAATAGCCTTAAAACACATGAAGGAGCCACTTCCTAACGTAAGAGAACTTAATCCGGTAGTTCCGCAATCAGTTGAAAACATCATCTTAAAAGCCGCTGCTAAAAATCCGAAAAACAGGTACCGTGACGTAAGAGAAATGGCTGAGGACATAAAAACGTGTCTTGATGAGTCAAGGGAAAACGAAGAAAAAATAAAGTTTAAATACCCGGAAAATGATTTTGGTGATACCAAGGCTGTAACGGTAATGAAGGAAGAAAAAAAAGAAGAACCAAAGGAAAAACCAGTAGCAAAGCAAATCACCGAAGATGAAAAAATAGAAAAGGGAAATAAGAAAAAAATGATTATTATTGGTTCTATAATCACTGTCTTTGTAGTAGCCATTTTATTTATAACGCTATTATTACCAAAGTTAACGGACGCTAAGGACGTGGAGGTTCCGGACGTTTACGGAATGGAAATATCAAAAGCGGAAGCCATGCTTAAAAAAGCCGGATTTCAAATAGAGTCAAAGAAAAAAGCTAGTGACGAAGTTGATGAAGATTTGGTAATAGAAACCGAACCTAGCAAAAATAGATATGCCAAGAAAGGAAGTAAGATTATAATTTATTATTCTTCCGGAAGTGAAAAGATTACCATTGAAGATTATACCGGACAAAACGCGTACGAAGTAAAAGGAAAGTTAGACCTTTTAGGTATTAAAGCTACGATTGAAGAAAAAAGTGTTAATGATTCGGTTAAGTACGAGGGAAAAGAGCAACTTATAATTGACCAAAGCGTAAAAGAAGGAGAAAAACTTGCTTCTGGAAAATCGATAATTTTATATATTCCGAAGATAATTTCGGTATATCCAGACATGGTAACGGATGGTTGGACCTTAGAAAGAGCAACTGAGTTTTGCGAAAAATATGGTCTTACTTTAAAAGTTAATTATCAAGAAAGAGCTGACGTAATGGAAAATCAGGTCTTAGCACAAGACCCAAAACCAGGTGAGGAGATTTACGAAAACGACACCCTTAAAATAGTTGTTTCTAAAGCTTCTACGACAACAACCACCACAACCCAAGCACCGGGTGAAGAAGAAAAAGTCGAAGGTGAATAATGGAAGGAAGAATAATAAAACTAATAAGTAACCAGTGGACCGTTAGTGCGGGAGGAGAAAAAATAATTTGTTCATCAAAAGGAAGTTTTAGACATTTTAAAATATCCCCTATAGTAGGGGATATAGTTTTAGTTGATGAAAAGACAAACGTAATAAAAAAAGTTCTGCCAAGAAAAAATGAACTTATTAGACCGGTGATTGCCAACGTTGACCAAGCAATCGTGTTAACAAGCTGTAAAGAACCAGATTTTTCTAGTAACCTACTTGATAAAATGCTAGTTGTAATTGAATATAATAACATTAAACCAATTATTTGTTTTACTAAGTATGATTTATTAAATGATGATGAAAAAATAAAAATAGACGAAATAATCGCCTACTATAAAAGTATTGGTTATGACGTTTTTATTAATTCAGAAGTTAATGATATTAAAAAAATTATAAATGGCAAAGTGAGCGTTTTAACCGGTCAAACTGGTGTTGGAAAATCCTCTCTTTTAAATAAAATAAAGGCTGAACTTAAGCTGCCAACCGGTGAAATATCACGGGCTTTAGGACGCGGTAAACACACCACAAGGCACGTGGAATTGTTAGAGGTGGCTGGTGGTTTGGTTGCGGATACTCCTGGCTTTTCTTCACTTGATTTTAATGGTATGAACAAAAAAGATATCAGAGATAATTTTACTGAGTTTTACTTAAATTCCAATAAGTGTAAATATCAGGATTGTGCCCACGTAAACGAAGATGGTTGTTTTATAAAAAAACTAGTTAACGAAGGAAAAATATTAGCTTCAAGGTACGAAAATTACAAGATTTTTATAAAAAGTCTGGATGAAAGAAGATGGTAAAATGAAAGTTTCAATATCTGTTTTAGGTTGCTATGATAATTTAGAGGAATCAGTTAAAAAGGTAAATAATACTTCTGCTAATTATTTACACGTTGACGTTATGGACGGAAAGTTTGTTTTAAATCGTAAATTTCCTTATGAAATAGTAGAAATAGTAAAAGAAATTAGCGTAAAACCATTAGATGTTCATTTGATGGTAGAAAGTATTGACACCGTTAAAAAATATGCTGAGTTAAAGCCGGAAATCTTAACCTTTCACATAGAAATAATCAAAGATGATGAAATTATTAATTACGTTAAAAGTTTAGGCATTAAAGTTGGATTAGCCATTAATCCAGAAACTAGTATTTCTAAAATAATGCCATACGTTAATTCGGTTGACCTTATATTATTTATGAGTGTTAATCCTGGATTAGGGGGTCAATCATTTAAGCCAGAAGTATTAGAAAAAGTAAAAGCTTTAAAGCCGTATTTAAAAGGTGATGTTGTGATAAGTATTGATGGTGGTATAAACGATAAGAACGTTAAGGTGTGCAAAGAAGCTGGATGTGACATGGTAGTTTCTGGTTCGTTTGTTACTAATTCAGAAGATTATGAGGAAAAGATAAAAAAATTATCTATTGGTAAAAGAACTTGTTAAAAGTAACTTTTACTTTTTTAATATTATGATATTATATATTTCAAAGGTTTTGTTAGGAGTATTATTATGAAGTTTATAAGTAATGCGCAAATAAAAATGATAAAAGATTATGAGCAACCATTCATTGTAACTATGACTGGTTTCCCTGGAAGTGGGAAAACTCATATGTCAAGACAAATTTCTCGGCAACTCAAAATCTTTTTGTTAAGTAATGATTTTATTAGAAATTATTATACTAAAAACATAAAAAGTAACATATCTGCGGACTCTTTAAAAACTAGGTTATTTGTAAAAAGAGTAAACGTTCAAAGGTTTTTAATTCTTTTAGAACATCGTAAATCCTTTGTATACGACGCTGGTTTAAGTTCTTTAGGAAGAATAAAAATAATGTCTATAGCTAGTAAAATTTTTAGATATAAACTAATTAAAGTTAAAATAAATTCAAATGATCATGATAATTTAATGAGACTATCAAAAAGAAAAATAGATTTTGATTTTAAAGACGAATTAATAATAGGCGATAACTCTAATTATTCTGGTAGCTTTTCAGAAGAAACGTATCAAGTTATAAAAGAGCGTAAACCAATTTTAATGACGGATGATTTTTTTGATTATAATTTAATTAATACGGGTAGTTTAAGTTATTTTGACTCACAAATAAATGACACTATTGAAGATATTAAACTCAAGGTAAAGAAAAAATAGCTAATTTGACTTTAGATGTTTTTTGTGGTAGAGTATGTGGACGAAAGAGGGGATTTTATTATGAATAAAGAGAACTTGACAAAGGTTGTTAAAAGATTGGGGTGCGTTTTATTAGCGGGTACTTTTGTTGCAGCCATTCAGGTAAGTGCTAAAGAAAAAACTAATGAAACAGAAGAAAATGAAGAACATTATTCAGCTTCTGATGCTTTAGATGCATATAATTTACTAAAAGAAGACGGTGCCACAAATTACGATTATGATGAAGATGACCTAAAAGTAGGATGCTACGTAAAAGTAAGTGGAAGAGGAAATGAATCATCTGACGGGTCTGGTAAATTAGGATATGAATGGAAAAATAAAGACATGATGATTGTTGGGGTAAGGGAAAATGCTGAGTTTCCTTATGCTTGTGCAATAATTAGTGAAAATCCATCTTCTAAAGATACGATGGCTTGGTTTAAGGCAGAAAACTTAGGTTTTACTGTTAAAAATATAGAAAGCAGACTTTATGTTGGTGATGATAACAAGGTTCCAGTAGGTTATCAAAAAAGTGATGGCATCCCAGCGGGATATCAAGTAGATGGAGACTTTGCTACCAAAATAACTAGAGTTTGTCCTTATTATTCCGATGATTCAAAAGAAGAAATAGCAAAAACGTATAGAATTAGTTTGGAAAAGTAATAAAAAGCTTTACAAATAGTAAAATATACTGTATACTATATAATGAATTTTGATATAAAGGAAAGAAGATTGTATTTATCTCACCCGATTGCTAATGGCAGTGGGTTAAACGCCAACTAAGGAAAAATTTATCAGTGGATAATAGCGTTTTTTGGGTGAATACAAATCGTATTCACTTTTTTTATGGAGGTGCTTAATATAGCAAAAGAAAAAGATATGCCAATTAATGAGCAGATAAGAGCAAAACAAATGCTTGTAATTGGTCCAAATGGTGAACAATTAGGTATTAAATCTAAGGATGAGGCGTTAACCCTTGCTTCATATGCTGGTTTTGACCTTGTACTTATTAATGATAAGGCAGAAAATCCGGTTTGTAAGTTAATGGATTATAATAAGTTTAAGTATGAAAAGAAAAAGAAACTAAAAGAATCACAAAAGAAGCAAAAAGAAAATAACGCTGAGATGAAGGAGTATCGTTTGTCTCCAAACATTGACGTTCATGATTTTAATACCAAACTTAACAACGCAAAAAAATACCTTGAAAAGGGTCATAAGATAAAACTTTCGATTCGTTTTCGTGGTCGTGAAATGCAGTTTACCGATAAGGGTAAGGAAGTTATGTTAAGGTTTGCTGATGAATTAAAGGAAGTAAGCACGTTAGAAAGTAATCCGGTTTTAGACGGAAGAAACATGATAGCGATGCTTAGTCCGGTAAAAAATAAGTAGTTACAGGGAGGAAAATTATGGCAAAGAAAACACAAAAGACACATAAAGGTACTAAGAAGGTTTTAAACGTTAGGCAAAGCGGTACCATTACGATTGGAAGACCAGGTTCAAGACACAATACTGGTACGAAAAACGCTGCTTATAACAGGAAGAACAGAAAGGGTTCTACCTTAAGTAAGGCGGATACTAACAGGTTAAAAAGAATAATTGATACATTATAATTAGTAATTAACAAGGAGGAATTTAAATGGCAAGAGTAAAAAATGGTGCCGTTGTAAAGGCACGTCGTAAAAAGATATTAAAAGAAGCTAAAGGATACTTTGGAAGTAAACATAGATTATTTAAAACGGCTAAAGAACAAGTAATGCATTCATATGTTTATGCTTATAGGGATAGAAGACAAACAAAGCGTAACTTTAGAAAGTTATGGATTGTTCGTATTAATGCTGCATGCCGTCAAAACGAAATTAGTTATTCAAGATTTATAAATGGTTTATCAAAGGCAGGTGTTACCGTTAACCGTAAAATGCTTGCGGAAATAGCAATTGATTCACCAAAAACATTTACTGATTTAGTTATCATTGCTAAAGATGCATTAAACGGAAAAATGCCCAAAGAAGCAAAAGCCGAGGTAAAAAAAGAAACCGTAAAGAAAACTGAAGAGAAAAAAGAAACAAAAAAAGCGCCAGCTAAAAAGGAAGAAAAAGAAGATATATCAAAATTAACCGTGGCAGAACTAAAAGCAATAGCTAAAGAAAAAGGAATTGAAGGATATACTTCTATGAAAAAAGCCGAATTATTAGAGAAACTAGCATAGTTTCTTTTTTTGTTGTATAATTATTTTAGGTGAATGATATGAACACTTATTTAATTTATGGTAACGATTACGGATTAATTAAAAGAGAAATAGATAAAATAACAAAGGAGATAACTGACGTTGTTAAGTATGATTTATTAGAAAGTAAGATAGATGATTTATTAGATGATGCTTCGTGTTTATCTTTGTTTGGTAGTAAAAAGGCTTTAATAGGAGAAAACGCCACGTTTTTAACGGGGGCTAAAGATAATTATATAAATCATGATTTAGAATACTTAAATAATTATTTGTTAGATGAAAACCATGAAAACATAGTCATAATAAGCGTTGTGACGGATAAGTTGGACGAACGAAAAAAAATCGTTAAAACTTTAAAGCAAAGGGCAAAAGTAATTCATAAGGACGTAATTGAACAAAAGGATTTACCTAAGTTTGTGATGAGGGAGTTTAAAGATGAAGGATACGTAATAGACTATAAAGATGCTTCTTATTTTGTCGATTTTGTTGGTAAAAACGTGGATATATTATTAAGTGAAATAAAAAAAATGATAATTTTTAAGGATTCAGAAAAAAAGATAACCGTAAGTGATATTAATCAAATAAGTAGTAAATCCTTTAATGATAATATTTTTGATTTAAGTGATGCAATCATGAGAAAAGATTTTAAAAAGATATTTTCATGTTATGATGATTTGATGGTGATAAAAGAGGAACCAATAAAGATTATTTCTTTAATTGCGAGTCAGTTTACGTTAGTTTATCAAGTTAAATTATTATCAAAGAAAATAATAACTGATAAAGAGATTGCGGGTGTTTTAAAAGTTCATCCGTACCGGGTAAAACTTGCTTTGGCGACCAACTATAAATTAGATGATTTAAAAAACATGTTAAAGAAATTACATAACTTAGATTATAACATTAAAAGTGGGCAGGAATTAGATAAAAAAACGGCTTTAGAAAATTTTTTGCTATCTTTATAATTTTAATGTTAAAATATTTAGGGAGGATATAATGGACGAATTAACTAGTAAAGAAAAGAAGTCAATGATAATCAAAATAGTAATAGGTTTTATTGCTTTGATAGTCATAATGATAATTGGATTATTAGTATAAAAAGAAGAGTTTAAGAAACTCTTCTTTTTATAAAAACAAAATAACTAAAATTCCAACTATTAAACAGTATAACGAAAAATATCCTAACCGTCCTTTTTTCATTATGTTAATGAACCATTTAGCACTAAAGTAAGTAATTATCATACTGGTAATCATACCAAGAAAGTAGGGTAAAAATAATTCGCTGAAATTAGTTGTTTCAAAAAGGTCCTTGACTCCTAAAATCATGGTCGCAAAGCTTATTGGTAAATAAAGCATAAAAGAGTAATTAACCGCGGTTTCTCTTTTTAGGTTTCTGCTCATTGCGCCAACGATGGTAGCGCCACTCCTTGAAATACCCGGAAATAAGGCTATAACTTGAAAAAAACCTATTATGACACTATCAATTATGGTTATTTGTCCCTTTTCTTTTTTGCCTTTTGCATCTTTTATAACGAATAATGCGCAAGCGGTTATTAAAAGTGCTATTCCAATTAGTTTTACGTTCCCAGATATGGCTTCTATCTTGTCTTTTAAAAGAAGACCAATAATACCCGCCGGAATGGTTCCGATAACAATTAACCAAGCATAATTGTAATTTTCTTTATACATTTCTTTTTTGGTTTTAAAATATTTAAAAAAATCACTAATTATTTTAAATATTTCCTTTCTGTATAAAAATAATATCGCTAAAAAAGAGCCAAAATTAACTACTATTTCAAAGTTCATGTCATTTAACATGTCAAACTTAAATAGCCTTTTAAAAATTAATAAATGTCCACTTGAAGATATTGGGATTGGCTCGGTAAAACCTTGAATGGCACCCAAAAAGATATACTGTAATATTTGTATTAAATTCATTTTTACACTCCCTTTACTAGAAATAAATTATGCTATCCTTGAAAATTATATCATAATTTATTTATTATTGCAGTTCTTAAAACCAATTAAATAAAATATTTTATCATTCCCACTTTATTATATTAAAAATAAAATTAATAATTAATATTAAATAAATACTAAAATCTTTTTTAAATAAATAATATTTATTAGGTGGAAAAAATGCTTTTAAAGTTCTTTTTATTTATATGTGGTTTTGGACTCATGACGATAGGTTTTTCGACAATGATATTATACATAAATTTATTTGGTTTTGGGTATAATCTTAAAGAGTACTTAGGATACATTATTAAGTTACCGGAATTTTATTATTTGATAATTGGGTTTATATTATTAAATATTTCGATAATGTCAAAAGGAGATAAAAATGAAAAACGTTTATGATGTTTTGTTAAATTTCAAAAAATATGCTTATGAGTTTTACGAGTGGGATAGAGGCGATGATGTTAGCCACGTTAAGGTTATCCCATCTTTTAAGGTTGATGATAAAGTTTTAAATGATTTTCTAAAAACAAATTTTACCGTGAGTGATTCTTTTTTAAAAAAGATAGAAAATAAAACTGAAGTATTTAAAAATCGGGTGATAGTTAAAATTGAGTACGCGTGTATATTTTTTAATGATTATGTTTCTTTAGCAGTGCAGTTTGATAAAGAAGGAAACGTTATTGGAAAAAGTAAAATGTTATTTGATGAGGCTGATGATGTTATTTCAAGCGGGTATGATTTGTGTTTAACAAGCGTACCTTATAAAGTAAAAAACTCTTATAATAATGATAACTATACCAGAAAAGAACGGAATTTAATAATGATATTACAAAGATATTTAGATATGATTTTTAATAAGAAAGAAGTAGATGAGATAAAATACATGTATTTTGAATGTTTTAACGCTGAGGAGCCAGACGTTGATAGGGCTTATAAAACTTTAAAAGCTAACGTAATTAGTGGTAATTTTGATGTTATAAACAAGATTAAGGGATTGATAAAAGTTTTAAAAAAATAGTATAAAATAATTTTTACATACCAAATTAATATCAGAAGGAGGATGTAAAAATGAGAAAAATATTACTTGCTTTATGTGCGCTTTTATTATTAGCAGGTTGTAGTTGTACGATGAACGAGGGTACTCCTGATGAAGCCGTTCAATCATTTTTTGAAAAATATCGTGCTAAAGATGATGACATAATCACACAACTTAAAGATACGATAGAAAATGAAGACTTAATGGATGAACAAAAAGAAAAGTATCAAGACCTTATGGAAAAACAGTATGACCAGTTTGCTTACGTTATAAAAGATACTAAAGAAGAAGATAACGAGGCTACGGTTACCGTTGAATTAACCGTGTTAAACTATCGTAGTGCGGTTTTAAAAGCCGAAGAAGAGCTAAAGAATAATCCTGATAAATTTAACGATGAAGAAGGAAATTTCTCAGAAGAAAAATACATGGATTATAAAATTGATAAAATGAACGAAGTGACCGATACAACTACCCATACAATAGAGCTTTCTTTAACCAAGGAAAATGGTATGTGGAAGGTAAATCAATTGAGTAGTGATGATATTTCTAAATTACATGGATTGTATTAAAGGATTAAGAGCAAAATGTTCTTAATTTTTTTATATATGGTATAATATAATAAATCGATTAAGGGAGAGTTTTGATATGGCGAATAAAAAAGTTGTTCCAAATGCATTTGGTATGTCTTATGAAGAATTTCTTAAATTATATGAAGAAACAAACGGTTTTGAAGATGAACAATATTTTGATGCTGCATTAAAAGAATTTTGTGAAAAAAAAGAGGTTAAGTTAAAAGTAAAAAATAAAAGAATAAAAAAATAAGTTGAAAACTATTTATGTAAAATAAATAATTTTACATATTTTTTTAATGAGTTAGTTAGCACTTACATCTTGACAGTGCTAGAAAATGGTACTATAATCATTTTAGAATGTATATGGGAGATGATTTATATGTCAAAAAGACAGTTTAAAGCTGAGTCTAAAAAATTACTAGATTTAATGGTTAACTCTATTTACACTAATAAAGAAATATTTTTAAGAGAGTTAATTTCAAACGCAAGTGATGCTTTAGATAAATTGTATTATGAATCTTTAACTAATAGAAAGCTAAAGGTTGATAAGAAGAAATTAGAAATAAAACTAGATGTTGACAAAGAAAAAAGATTACTTACCATAGAAGATAATGGTATTGGAATGGATAAAGATGAACTGGCAGAAAACTTAGGAACGATTGCTAAAAGCGGTTCTTTAGCGTTTAAGGAAGCACTAGAGAAAAAAGACAAAGTTAATATTATTGGTCAATTTGGAGTTGGCTTTTACTCATCATTCATGGTGGCAGATAAAGTTACCGTAGAAAGTAAAAAAGCAGGAGAAGAAAAAGCCTATAAATGGACTTCTTCTGGAGCTGATGGGTATGACATTACAGACTGCGAAAAAGAAGCGTGTGGTACTAAAATAACCCTTCATGTAAAGGAAAATACTAAAGATGAAAACTATGATAAATACCTAGAAGAATTTAGTATTATGAGCCTTGTTAAAAAGTACTCTGATTACGTAACTTATCCTATTACGATTTTTAATTATGATGAAGAGAAAAAGGAAAAAAGAAAATCAGACCCAATAAACAGCATGGTTCCTTTATGGAAGAAAAATAAAAACAAAATAAAAGAAGAAGATTATGATAATTTTTATCAAGAAAAATTTTATGATTACACAAAACCTTTAAGGATAATTCACACCAAGGTAGAAGGATTAGTTAGTTACGATGCTTTAATGTTTATTCCAAGTAATCCACCATATGATTTTTATACTAAAGAATATAAAAAAGGTTTAGAATTATATTCAAACGGCGTATTAATAATGGAACGTTGTGAAGACCTTCTTCCGGATTACTTAAACTTCGTAAAAGGTGTTGTTGATTCACCTGATTTATCGCTTAATATTTCAAGGGAAATGTTACAGCAAGATAGACAATTAAAGGTTATTGCAAAAAACATTGAAAAGAAAATCATAAAAGAACTAACTGACATGTTAGAAAACGAAAGAGAAAAATATGAAGGCTTCTTTAAGACTTTTGGTGTTAACATAAAATATGGCGTTTATGATAATTATGGTGCTAAAAAAGATGAGTTAAAAGATTTAGTTATTTTCTATTCTTCAAAAGAAAAGAAAATGGTTACCTTAAAAGAATACGTATCAAGAATGAAAGATGATGATACCATTTATTATGCATGCGGTGAGACCGTAGATAAAATAGATATGATGCCACAAGTAGAGTCTTTAAAAGAAAAGCAAAAAGAAGTGTTATACCTAACTGATTACGTTGATGAATTCGTCCTTAAGATGCTTGATAAATATGAAGATAAAAAGTTTGTTAACATCTCTTCAAATGATTTTGACTTATCAAGTGAAGAAGAAAAAGAAACCTTAAAGAAAAAGAACGAAAACGCAAAAGACATGTTTGACTTTATGAAAAAAGAATTAGGTAATGAAGTATCACAAATAAGGTTTACTAACAAACTAAAAAAACATCCATTATGTTTAACTAGCGAAGGAAACATAACGGTTGAAATGCAAAAGGTAATTAACGCTATGCCAACAGATGAACACATTGATGCTAAGTTAGTACTTGAAATAAACGAAGACCATCCAATTGCTAAAAAAATAGAAGATTTATATAAAACTGATAAAGAAACACTTAAGAAATACACTAAAATACTTTATGATGAGGCAAGATTAATTGAAGGATTACCTGTTGAAAACCCAACTGAGTTAAGTAATTTAGTATGTGAGTTTCTATCTAAGTAAAAATATAATATATAAATAAAAGAGTTCAAATTAATATGAACTCTTTTTAGTTAGCCATCTGCCTCTTTCATTTTATTCCTCCTATTTATATTATATTAAGTTAACTTTTTCAATTAATTTTTGCCTAATTATGATATTATAAATATAAGGAGGTATTATGATAGAACGTTTAAAAGATAAATACGTATTTTTTGATGTGGATGGAACGTTAAGTGAATACCGGTTTAATGATAAGCTTTATGCTGGCTTAAAACCTGAACTAGGTTGTCAAACTTTAGAAAACTTTTTGTTCGGTGATTTATTTTTAAAAGCAAGACCACTTAAAACGATGCAGCAAGTTATAGAAAAACTTGATAAAGATAAAATATTTATATTAGGCACTATTGTTACTAATAATGAAATAAATCAAAAGTATGTCTGGCTAAAAGAAAACTATCCAAACATAAAAAAAGAAAACGTAATTTTCATATCATCTACCATGTTAAAACCAGACGTTATAATAGAGTATTCTAAAAAACATAAAATTGATTTAAAAGATATGGTTTTTGTAGATGATAGATTAGACGTTTTAAGAAAAGCAGAAGAGATGGGAATAACTGCATATCATCCAAGCTCATTTACTGAATAAAGGGTTAAATTTGACTTTATGTATTTAATTTGTTAACATATAGCTCCGAAAAGGAGCTTTTTTATAATGAAAATAGAACTTAATATTATGATTAGTAAAGATTCATCTTTGGGTGTTGGTTATAATTTAAACTCGCTTGATTTGTTTTTGTTTTCAGATTTACAAGAAACATATAAAAATTTGCTAAAGGAAGATAATCTTTTAAAACTACTAGAAAAAACAAGAAAAGAAGAGGAACGATTATATGGTGTTGCTCTAACGGAAATTCAGGAAGATGCGAAACCATACCTACCTAAAGTAATAGGTGTTAGCGAAATATCAATTTTTGGGGATGAACAAAAGGAAACGAAAGAAAATTATGAAACAATTAGAAGTTTTATTTTGAAAAATAAAGAACTAAAAAATAAAAAAGTAATTGTTGAACGACAACTTTTGCTAACTGATGTCCAAAAGATAGAAGATTTATTTAATTATTTTAGTAATTTTGATAATGTTCACGTGACATTAAAGGGTGAATCTACGCCGGTTGATTTGAATAAATTAAGAAAAATAATAGAAAAGATAGATGAAATAGTAATAAAGGTGAACAAAACAATGTTCAGTCCGTTTGAAAAGGCAATGTACGCTTATGATTTAGTCAGGGATAGAGTGTACAAAAAGTCTTCTAATGAGAATAACCCGGCAACCTCAAGAGAGCTTTCTTACGTTTTATTTGGAGAAGAAATTGTTTGTTTAGGATTTGCGAACATATACAATTGTGTTTTACAAAAACTTGGAATAAAATCAAATGTTTGTTACTTAATGCCCAGTGCAGGAGCAAAAGAAGGACATGCAAGAAACATTATGTACGTAAATGATGATAAGTATGACATAAAGGGGATATATTTTTCTGATACGACGTTTGACGCCAAAAGAAAAGATAATAATTTTTTACATAGTTATCGATATTTTTGCAAACC
This sequence comes from uncultured Mollicutes bacterium, assembly GCA_946500425.1. Lineage (GTDB taxonomy): Bacteria > Bacillota_I > Bacilli_A > RF39 > UBA660 > Aphodocola. The sequence continues at coordinate 20,794 of CAMMVQ010000013.1, forward strand.
ATATTCATTTTTTAAAAATGAAAAATACGATGAAGATTATGGCTTGCTATTAGATGATTTTGAAGATTTAATTAATGAGTACATAGAAAAAGGCGCGCTTGGCATTTCTGCTTCGAACTTAAAACTGATAAGTAGTTACATAACGTTAATCAATCAATTATCGTTATTAGTAGATGGCAAAAGAATAATTGGTTTTCCAAATGCTTCGATAACTAAAAGAAAGTTCAAGGAGAAAATTAATAATTATCGCAAACTTTTTAGCAATCAAATTAGTGCGGAAAAATTCTTAAAAGCTTTGGAAGTGGTAAGAAAAGAAGAATACTTAAACAATCCGGAAAAGTATCCGTATGGTTATGAAGCGTTTTTTCTTGCAAGCTTAAACTCTTCTTTTAAATTTGATTATTTAACCAAAGAGGAAAAATTATTGTTAGCAATTTTAGGAGAAGATTACCATTCTGATGAAAGTGTATCAAAAAAGTTTCAAGCTTATGTTGATAAGACGGACTGTGGTAGGGAAGCTGAACAAATAAAACTTGTTAAAGTACTTAGAGAAATAGAAAGTAAAAAAGAGGGCAAAAATTAATATTTTTTGTCTTTTTTTCATAAATTAATCTAGGTGATAGACGTTTGAAAAAATGTTTAATATTGTTTTTATTATTGTTTATTCCGTTTAAAATAAGCGCGTACTCTTTAGGAGAAAGTGCCGTTTTAATGGAAGAGGATACCAAAAGAGTACTCGTTTCCAAAAACATGAATAAAAAAATGCTTATTGCTTCAACAACGAAGATAATGACCGCGGTAATCGCGATTGAATCAGGCAAGTTAAATAAAAACGTAGAAGTAACAGATAAGGTGTTAGAGGCTTACGGCTCCGCGATATACTTAAGTATTGGAGAAAAAATGAAACTCGAAGACATGGTGTATGGCCTTATGATGCAAAGTGGCAATGATGCTGCTTTAATGATTGCGGACTTCTTGGGTGGTGAAGAAAAGTTCGTTCAAAAAATGAACGAAAAAGCTAAAGAAATAGGGATGAAGAACACTACCTTTGCTAATCCTCACGGACTGGATGAAAAAACACAAAATTATTCTACCGCGTATGATATGGCACTATTAATGAGGTACGCAAATAGTTTGCCAGAATTTAAAAAGATTACTGGTACCAAAAAGCATACCGTTAAAACCGATGAAAAAACTTATGTTTGGTCAAATAAAAATAAATTATTATACACTTATAAATATACTACCGGAGGAAAAACTGGATATACTGATAAAGCACACCGTACTTTGGTTACGTCTGCTAGTAAAGATGGTTTGAATCTTATTGTGGTAACCCTTAACGATGGCAATGACTTTAAAAATCACCAAGAACTATATGAGTATGGATTTGATAATTATAGTATGAAAAAGGTATTTGATAAAGATAAGATGAACTTACCTAATAAAAATATTTATGCCGAAGATGACTTTTATTATCCTTTGACTAAGGAAGAAGAAAAGATGTTAAACGCTGAGTACCAAATAAAAGAAAATGAAAGAGTTAAGACTAGGGAAGCGATTGGAAAGGCAACGATAAAGTTAGGAAGTAAAACCATTCATGAAGAACCATTATATTTAAATAAAAAATCGCGTGACAATAATAATTCGGAAAAACAAAGCTTTTGGGATAAGATAAAAGCGTTTTTCTCATAAAAATATATTTTTAAGCGGGTAATTAAATGGTTAAATTATGTTAACCATTTTTTGTTTAACTTGACTATGGGACGTTAAGCGTATAAAATATAAGTGTATAGTCAAAGTTAATTATACAAAAATATATGGAGGTAAGTAATGGGAAACACACTTATTCCTGTTTTACTTCTAATAGTTGGATTACTTGTTGGAGCGGTAATAGTAATTATTATTACGGCTTTAAAAAAGAAAAACGAGGAGCATAAAGCTTCAAATGTTATTGAAAAGGCTAAAAAAGAAGCTGAAAAATCAAAGAGAGACGCTCTTTTAGAAGCTAAAGAAGAAGCATATAAATTAAAGCTTGAAACAGATAAGGAAATTAAAGAAAAAAAGCAGGAGTTAAAGGAAACGGAAGAAAGGTTACTTCAAAGGGAAAGTAGCATAGACAGACGTGATGGTCTTCTTCAAAACCGGGAACAAATGCTTGATGAAAAAGAAAATGGAATTATCAAAAAACAAAAAGATATTCAAAAATTAGAAGAAAAAGCAGAGAACGTAATTAAAGAACAAATCGAAAAATTAGAAAAAATATCTGGTTTTTCAAAAAAGCAAGCAAAAGAAGAGATAATGAAGCAAGTTGAACTTTCAATGAGTGCTGAAATAGCTTCTTACATTAAAGAAAAAGAGGCGGAAGCCAAAATTGAGGTTGATAAAAAAGCTAAAAGCTTGCTTGTTGATGCAATGCAAAAATACGCATCAGACGTAGCAAACGAACAAACCGTATCGGTGGTTAATTTGCCAAACGACGAAATGAAGGGTAGAATAATCGGACGTGAAGGAAGAAACATAAGAACGATTGAGGCTGTAACTGGCGTTGATTTAATCATTGATGACACTCCAGAAGCAATAGTTTTATCAAGTTTTGACCCTTTACGAAGGGAAATCGCAAAACAAACGATTGAAACTTTAATTAAGGACGGAAGAATTCATCCTTCTAGAATAGAAGAAGTATATGATAAAACTTGTAAAGAACTTAACGTTAAAATTCGCGAGTATGGTGAAGAAGCGATGTTTGAACTTGGCATAACCAAGTTGGACCCAGAAATGGTTACGATTTTAGGAAAATTAAACTTTAGAACCAGTTATGGGCAAAACGCTTTAAGACACTCTAAAGAAGTGGCTCACTTAGCCGGAATTATGGCGTCTGAATTAGGAGAAAACGTGGCCCTTGCTAAACGTGCTGGATTGCTTCATGACATAGGTAAGGCAATAGACTTTGAGGTTGAAGGAAGTCACGTTCAAATTGGTGCTGACCTAGCTAAAAAATATGGAGAGGACGCGGTTGTCATAAACGCCATAGAATCACATCATGGTGATAAACCAGCAACTAGCGTTATATCAGTTTTGGTTGCGGCTGCCGATGCTCTTTCAGCAGCAAGGCCTGGTGCTAGAAATGACTCGTTAGAAAACTACGTTAAACGTCTAGAACAATTAGAAACCATCGCAAAGGACTTTGATGGGGTAGAAAAAGCTTACGCAATGCAGGCTGGCCGTGAGTTAAGGGTCATCGTTGAACCGGAAAAGGTAGATGATTTAGGAAGCTACAAGACGGCAAGAGATATAAAAGACAGAATAGAAAAAGAAATGCAGTATCCTGGAACGGTAAAAGTAACCGTAATAAGAGAAACAAGAGCAACCGAAGAAGCGAAATGACGCTTCTTTTTTTAGCGTAAACAAGGGTAATTTAAGTACCAACACAATTGAATAAATTTATTAGTTATGTTAAAATTAATGCATAATAAGGTGGTGCTTTTAGGAGGTGTGCTTTTGAAAAGAAAAGAAAAAAACAAAAGAGAGATATTTAGAATTAAGGGCAAAGGTTTTACTTTGGTTGAACTAATTATTACCATAGCTTTAATGCTTAGTATTTTAGTAATCGCTATCGTTGCTTTTGTTAACATAAGTAATAAGAAAAAACAAGAAGCTTATGAGGAAGTAAAAGAACAAACTATTTTAGCCGCAGAACAATATTTTGAGACTTATCAATATTATCTTGAGAACGTAAGAGAAATTGGTGACTTTGCCCGCGTTAGCATAGGTCATTTAGTAGCGACTGATTATTTGAATAAAGTTACTGATCCAAGGGATGGTAAACCTCTTAATGATTGTGATTATGTTGAGGTGACAATTGATGAGAAAAACGGAAGATACGATTATAAGTACGTTGAAAATAAAGATGATGATGTATGCGATACGGAAAATTATCTTATAATAAAAGAAAGCGGAGCGCCTGATATAGACGTTGAAATAACGAAGGCAACGAGACATGATTCTGGATATTACGTTTCTGACACCGAAGTTACTGCCCACGTTAAAACCGGTGGAAATGGTGCGATTAAAACGGTTAAGTATTGTACTTCTAAAGGAATTTGTAAAGATGAGGTGACCTATTTAGACTCTCCTAGGAAAGGGACTGGTGGATATGATTATGATTATAAAGTTATTAACGGCTCTTTAAAAGACGGAAAAGAAGGTGTTGATGGAAATGGCGTTACAACTTATTTTAAGGTTACTAACGTGGCTAATAAAACCGTGATAGGTTCCATCGGATATTCAAAGGATACAGAACTTCCTACTTGTGGTAGTAATAACGGAAAAGATAATTGGACTAATAAAGATTTTACTTTAAAACAATATTGCAAAGATAATACAAGTGGTTGTGATAGTAGTAAAAAAGATAAAAACGGTGTATATTTTGAAAAGAAAATTACGATTGGCGAGGGAAAAACGTTAACTAAAGATAGTGTAGAAATTAAGGACGTTGCCGGTCATAAAAATACCTGTAACGTAAACGTATACGTTGATAAACAAAAACCAACTTGTAGTGTGAAGCCAAAAGAAAAACCAAATGGTGATAATAACTGGTACACCAAAAATGTTAATCTTGATGTTACGATTAATTCAAACGACGTAAAGACTTGGAGCTGGAAAACAGATTCTGGATGGAGTAGTGGAAATTTAAACTATGAAACTCAAAAACCAGCTAATCAAACTGATTTGTTTGTTTCAGAGGAAGGAAAAGATAGAAAAGTGACGGTTACCGTGGTTGACCAAGCTGGAAATGAAGGGGCGTGTAGTACAAGTTTTAAAATAGATAAAACCGCACCTTCTTGTAAGGTCACAGCAACAGGGACTGAAGGAAAAACTGATCCTAACGGCGTATTATGGTATAGAAGTAAGGTTGTTTTAAAAGGAAGTTGTAGTGATGGTACTTCTGGTTGTGTTTCATCTTCGATTACTAATACGCTTGATAAGGAAGGAAGATATAGCAATACGTTAGCGGGAACGATTAAAGACAAGGCAGGTAACACCTCGTCATGTAACTATGGTACAACTATTGGTATAGACTGGACGCCACCAGTACTTAGAAATGCTACGGTAAGTTGTGATGTTACCGAACATGGTAATAATACCAAGCAAAATAGAATCGTAATAACAGTAGATGATAATCTTAGTGGTTTACAAAGAGCACCTTTTACGTATGCTCATTCGGTGAGTGCTTGCGGTACTAATGGTTCCGGAGAATACGTTAGTAGCCAAACTGCTGGTGCGAATAAGTTTTGGCACGGATATGGCTGTAGTTCTAGTAAAAATGATGTTGTAACCATTAAGAAAATAACCGTGTATGATTACGCTGGAAACATAAAAGAATATAGTGGAAATCCTATAAGTTGCTCTTATAGTAATGGTGGTAGAAATTCATCAGGTTCATGTCCTTCAGGTAATCCGGAAGGAGCATGTACTTTAAATTTAAGATAAAATCTTTACAAAAGCAGTTAAAAAGAATTTATTTTAACTGCTTTTCATATTATTTTATGGGTGGTCTATCATGAAAAACATACTTGCTTACTACTATGGAATGCATCCTGATGAAGTATCACATCAAAATGAAAAATACTTTTTTGATTACTTTGATTCAAGGTATGTTTTTGAACCTTTTAAAAGACCATTAAGTGACGTTGATTGTTTGTATAAAATAAATCGTCAAATGATAAATAGAAACATTTTAGTTCATGAAATCATTCTAAACAAAGAAAATAAAATAATTACCTACGTTAATAACGTAGCTTACATTCTATTAGAAATATACGTTAATAAAAATGCAAGAATAACATTGGCAGAAGTATGCCATATTAATAATAATTCCATCTCGATAGAATGTGATAAAATCTTGGATAGATTTGATTGGGTAACGTTGTGGGAAACAAAAAACGATTATTTTGAATCACAGATAAACGAAATAGGAAAAAAGTATCCAAATTTATGTGGCTATGCCAATTACTATATTGGACTTGCTGAAAATGCTATATCATACGTTAGAGAGGCAATAAAGCTTCCTGATCCAGCTCCCCAAAGTGTTTGTCACAAAAGAATAAATAGTAACGCAACGTTATTTGAATTGTATCACCCGGTTAACTACGTATTTGATTACCGGGTAAGAGATATAGCTGAATATATTAAATCAGCTTTCTTTAACGGCGAAAACGCATATTTACTAGTAGAAGAATACTTTCAAAATAATTATTTGAGCTATAAAGAAATTCTATTGTTTTATGGAAGGTTGTTATATCCGTCTTACTTTTTTGACCTTTATGATGACATAGTAAACAATGACTTACAAGAAAGCTTGGTAGAAAACGTGGTAACCAGAACTGATGAATACGAAGAATTCTTATTTAACGTGTATGTATATCTATCTAAAATATATAATCGTTACATACCAGCCGTTGATTGGATAATAAAAAGAAGCTTCATTTAAGCTTCCGTAACATTTTCAACGGCGATAACTTCCGGAACTTCCGCAAGTAACAATTCTTCAACCGTATTTTGAATGGTCATGTCGGCAAACATGCACCCAGCACAAGCTCCGGTTAATTTGACGTAACAAACACCATCTTCGAATTTGACAAACTCAACATCTCCGCCATCATTATTTAAAAAGGGTTTTATTTTATTTAAAACTTCAATTATTTTTGCTTCTGTTTCATTCATATTTATCACCAAGTTAATTATACAGCACGTTATATTTAAAGTAAAGCTTGTTTGTAAACTAAGCGTTATTGTGCTATAATCAATTTAGAGGTGTAATTATGTATAATTATAAGAAAGGAGACGTTGTTAAGGCAAGAATAACGGCAATTGAAAACTACGGGGCTTTTGCAGCTATTGATGATGAATATAGTGGTCTTATTCATATTTCTGAACTTACCGAAAGATTCGTTAGAAACATAACTGATTTTGTTGAAGTGGGGGACGTTATAAACGTTAAAATATTAGATACTTCGGGAAGAAAAAACCAATTAAGGCTTTCTGCTAAAGATGTTAACAAAAATTTATACAAGAATAAACACAGGAAAATAAAAGAGACAATCTTTGGTTTTTATCTCCTTAAAAATGCGTTACCTAATTGGATAGAAGAAAAAATGGAAGAGATTAACAAAAAATCGTAGAAACTTACTTGACAATAATTAAAATAATTGATATATTTATATACGTTCTTACGTATATTATGGACGCTTAGCTCAGTTGGTTAGAGCACCTGCCTTACAAGCAGGGGGTCATAGGTTCGAGTCCTATAGCGTCCACCATTTATGCCGAAATAGCTCAACTGGTAGAGCAACTGACTTGTGGGATAGAAACTTTAATGTTTTTTTGAACTATCTTGCACCTTGATTAGGAAACTAATTAAGTGGACGTCGCTAATTCGGGGAACCCTATAGCAAAGGAGATTTATGAATTGCTTAAATTGTTTTAGAGAAGTGCCTGATAATAAAAGGTATTGTAATAATTTATGTCAAAAAGAATTTGAACATAAACTTTACGTTATCAAATGGAAATTAGGCATTGAAAGCGGTTTAAGAGGTAAGTATCAACTTTCTAATCACATAAAGAAATACTTGTTTGATAAGTACAATAGTAGATGTGCTTTATGTGGTTGGTCTAAGGAGAATCCTTATACTGAAACAATTCCATTGGAGATAGAGCACATCGATGGTAACTATCTTAATAATGATGAGGAAAATCTCGTGTTGTTATGTCCAAATTGTCATTCTTTAACTTCTACTTATAAGGGAGCAAATAAAGGAAAAGGACGAAAGGATAGAAAACAATATAGTTTGTATGGCAATCCCGAGCTAGGTTTAATACCGAGTGTAGAGACTTTATACGATGGACCTAAGTCACAAAGATATGGTTAAGAGAAAGTCCAGACTACAAACACTTTTGTGGTAGTGAAAGCTATAGTAGTATGAATCAGTAGGTTGCGGGTTCAAGTCCTGCTTTCGGCACCATAGTACGGGGAGATAGCGAAGTGGTTAAACGCGGCAGACTGTAAATCTGTTCCTTCGGGTTCGGTGGTTCGAATCCACCTCTCCCCACCACTTAAGATTGCCTCGTCGCCAAGTGGTAAGGCATCAGACTTTGACTCTGACATGCGCAAGTTCGAATCTTGCCGAGGCAACCAAATTTTTGTAGTATGTCCTGTTAGCTCAGCAGGTAGAGCATTTGACTTTTAATCAAAGGGTCATGCGTTCGAATCGCATACAGGACACCATTGCCCGAGTGGCGGAATTGGTAGACGCACAGGACTTAAAATCCTGCGAGATTTAACCCTCGTACCGGTTCAAGTCCGGTCTCGGGCACCACTTAGAAATTAGCTAACTATTAATAGTTAGTTTTTTTAATACGTTATTTATAACAAAAATACGAGGTGATAAAAAATGAAAATAATGATTAATAAGTAAGGCATAAACTTTGATTATGCCAAATATTTTATAGGAGGCATAACTTGATAAAAGTAAGGAATTTAAGTGTTACAATTGGAACAAGAGAAATTATCAAAGACTTAAACATCACTTTGAAAAAAGGTGATAAAATGGCCATAATTGGTGAAGAGGGTAACGGTAAAAGTACGCTTATTAAAGCTATTTTAGGAATGTGTGATTATGCAAAAGTAACTGGTGAAATTAATTTTAATGGTAGTAAGCCTGGTTATTTAAAACAGAATTTAGAAGAAGACGAATTAGAGAAAAGCACTTACGAATTTTTATTTAAAGACGATAGTGACTATTACGATAAAATTAAAAATTTTTATAAATGGTCTTTTGTGCTTGAAATTAGTGATGACTTGCTAGATAAAAAACTAAAGTATTTATCCGGTGGTGAAAAAATAAAGCTTAGCATTTTAAAACTACTTCTAAATGAATGTGATGTTTTATTCTTAGATGAACCATCAAACGACTTAGACATAGAAACATTAAAATGGTTGGAAAGTTTCATTATAACGCAAACAATGCCCATCATTTATGTTTCCCACGACGAAGAGTTGTTATCAAACACTGCTAACATGATTCTTCATTTAGAGCAACTTAAACGTAAAAACGAGCCACGTAGCACGGTTGCTAAATTGTCTTATGAAGACTACGTTAAAAATAAAATATCTTCAATAAAAAAACAAAATCAAATATCAAACTTTGAAAAGAAGGAACACGAAAAGAAAAAAGAACGACTACTAAAAGTGATGCAAAAAGTGGAACATAAACAAAACACAATAACCAGAAAAGATCCGCATGGTGCAAGACTTTTAAAGAAAAAAATGCACGCTTTAAAATCTCAGGAAAAAAGGTTAGAAAAAGAAGAGGTAACTCAAAAAGCAGAATTTGAAGAAGGAATTAATTTTTTCTTTGAAGACGTTTTTATACCGAAAAACAAAAATATTTTATCAATGAACCTAGAAGAACTTAAAATAGCAAGTAAGACATTGGCTAAAAACGTTAATTTAGAAGTAAAAGGAAAAGAACACGTTTGTATAACGGGAAGAAATGGAACGGGTAAAACTACGTTACTTCGATTTATTTATAATGACTTAAAATTCAAAGACGATATAAAAGTAGGCTATATGCCACAAAATTATAACGAAGTTTTAAATGAATATAATACGCCGGTTGAGTTTTTAGCTACCTCTGGGAAAAAAGAAGAAGTTACTTTAGCAATGACTTTTTTAGGAGAGATGAATTTTACCCATCAAGAAATGACCGGAAGTATAAGCGATTTAAGTGGTGGCTCACAAGCAAAATTATTCATTGTTAAAATGATTATTGAAAAATGCAACGTTTTGTTACTAGATGAGCCAACAAGAAACCTAAGTCCGCTTTCTAACCCAACGTTAAGAAAGATGCTAAAAAAATTTAGTGGCACTATAATAAGCGTTTCTCACGATAGAAAGTACTTAAAAGAAGTAGCTGATACCATCTATGTTTTGTCGGATAAAGGTTTAAAAAAAATAGACAAAGAAACTATATTTTAATACGTGATTATAACAAAAACAAAGATGAAAAAACCTTTGTTTTTGTTATATATTAGACAAATGTTTTAATAACTTTTAATTGAAATAATATTAAATTTTTAAATTTAAGTTTTATATTTAAAAGTAGAAAGTGAGGTGAATATTTGATACGAAACGTTAATGATTTCTTCCTCTTTAATGGTATTTTAGCTTTTAATAAAATTTAATAAAAAAAACACAATTATTTAATAATCATAATTTATACTTAAAATAGAAAGTGAGGTGATTGTTATACGAAGATAAAAATTATTGGACACAGGTGTAGTAATGGAATTAAATTAAGAAAAATGGTAGAAAGGGCTATAGAGTCATATGATGGCTCCGTAGAAATCGAATTAGAAGACAATAATAAAAAAATTAAAAACGTTCCCGGGTTAATGATAAATGGTAACCTTGTAAGTGAAGGAAAGGTATTAACCGTACGGGAGATAACAAAATATATGAACCAATTGGTGAATTGTTAATTATAGATTATTTATATTATTAGGTGAATGGAGCGTGAATGGTATGATGGTCAGTTTAAAAGCATTAAGAATACCTTAAACAGCTGAGTGACTGACGAAAGGGTACGTTCATTAACAGGTACGATGTGGTGCCTGTTTTTTAAATGGACTAAATTAATGTTGACAAACAAAAAACAGGTGTGTTATAATTTTAATGCTGTCGAAGTGTTATATGTTTTAATTATTTGCGTATAATATTTATGAAACGGAGGAATACCCAAGTCTGGCTGAAGGGACCGGTCTTGAAAACCGGGAGGTCGGGTAACCGGCGCGGGGGTTCGAATCCCTCTTCCTCCGCCATTAAAAATTTTAATGATAGGTACTACATCGCGGGATGGAGCAGTTCGGTAGCTCGTCGGGCTCATAACCCGAAGGTCGTAGGTTCAAATCCTACTCCCGCAACCAAGAAAGTTACGTTTACGAAAGTAGACGTTTTTTTAATTTATAAGTATTTTCTTTATTAAAAACGTCCATAATTAAAATGGGTGATAACATGAAGAAAAGTATTTGGCAAAAAGATAACAACATCAAGGAAGAAAAAGGTATAACCGAAAATTTAACGACCGACGTTTTAATAATTGGAGCAGGTATGACGGGCATTTCTCTAGCTTATAATTTAATTGATGGTAAAAATAATATAATTATGGTTGATGCCGGTAAAATAGCTGATGCTACAACCGCAAAAAGCACCGGGAAAGTAACTTATTTACAGGATTTAACTTATTATAAAATTTGCAACGTTTATGATTTTGATACGGCTAAACTATATTATGAATCTCAGAAAGAAGCCATTAGAATAATAAATAGAAACGTAAAAAATAACAAAATAGAATGTGATTTAAAAAAGTGTGAGATGGTAACGTTTACAAATGACGAGAAAGAAGTTCCAAAGTTTACCGTTGAAAAATTGATTCTTGACCGCTTAGGAGTTAAGTACTCAAACGTATCTAAAAACATTAAAAATAATGACGTAAAAGAATTAATATCGGTAAATGATGGTTACGTTTTTAATCCGGTTAAATATTTAATTGGTTTGTATAAAAAAATAAGGTCCAGCTCAAACGTTGATGTCTACATGAATAGCAGGGTGCAGAAAGTTCAAAAAACAAAAGAAGGGTTTAAAGCTTACGTAAACGGTTTTGAAATAAAGTGTAAAAAAATAGTTTTTGCTTGTCATTATCCTTTTTTTACGATTCCTGGTTTTATTCCGTTAAAAACGTACGTTGAAAAATCATATATCGCTGCATCAAAGGTAGAAAAAACATCTAACGTGGCAGCGATAACTAGTAACTATCCATACGTATCATTTAGATACCAGGAAAATAAAAAAGAAAAGTATTTTATTTACTTAAATAATTCCTCGAAGTTATGTAGCAAGTTAAACCATGAAAAAAACTATGAAGAATGTACTGATGAAATTAAGAAAATAACTGGTACGTCTCCAACTTATAAATGGGAAAACATGGATTTATTAACCAATGATTACTTGCCACTTATTGGTAGGGTGTCTAAAGATGAAAAAAATGCTTTTATTGCTACCGGCTATAACACCTGGGGTATGACTGGTGGCACTATCGCGGGTAAGATAATAGCAGACTTAATAAATTCTAAAGATAATAAATACTTGGAAGTATTTAATCCATCAAGGAGTATGAATTTTAAAAAAGTACTTAATTTTACGAATAATACTTTGCTTTCAAACTTAAAGGCCTACGGATTTAATTTTATTAAGAAAAATCCGTCTTGGTATAAAAATCAAGCTTTTGTAACGAGGTATTGTGGGAAAAGAGTAGGTGTTTATTATGATGAAGAGGGAAAAGAACACGTCGTGTCAAACGTATGCCCGCATCTTAAGTGTTTCTTAACGTTTAATAAAGTTGATAAAACGTGGGATTGTCCTTGCCACGGCTCACGCTTTGACACCGAAGGTAACGTTGTGAAAGGGCCGAGTAGTTTTGATATAAAAATAGATGAAACTAAGCTTTAAAGCTTTTTTCATCTATCGTATCAATCAAAAAGTCTTTTGTTGGATACTTTTGACACAAAAAGAAATGGGAACAAATTTTTCTTGAGCCAACACCTTCAAAAAATGATAAATTTCCACCTAAAATTTGCGCCCTTACGTTTTCTTCTGATATGTTATTAATTAATTCAAAAGTAAGCAAGTTAAAAAGAAAGATATCTAATTCCGGTCTTATTCCGTAAGTTTTTATAAATTCTTGAGCTAAATCCCGGCATTCAGCTGGATTTGTTTTGAAATTTTTATAAGTACAATTATCAAAATCAATTATTTTAATTCTATTATTAGCAAACATGATGTTTGATGAGGAAATATCCGCGTGAATGATACCTTCTTTTTGCATGCTAATTATTGCTCTTTTAGCTTTTTTTAATATTTGTATTTTTTCTTCTGTTTCATAGGTATCAATTTCTTCAATGTTTTTACCATTAATAACGTTAGTTAAATAAGCAACCTTTTTATTTTTCGTTGTTACCCAAAATAAAGGAGTTATTAACCCTGGATTATTAACATTTGCTTCGATGGTGTTTAATTTTGCTTTTTTACCATTTAAAAAGTTTATGTTTGGAAATATTTTTAAGGCGTACTCCTTACCATCATAAAAGCATTTTAAAACTCTTCCGAAAGAACCATAAGATAATTCATCTAATATGTCTATATTTTTAATGTCAACTGTTTTCATAATGTTTAATATTTTAACATAAAATTAAAAAAAGTAAACAAAAAATAGGTTGACAAAGACTTATAATAACTATATAATTGATAATGTATTTTGAGATTGAATACAAATTGTGCTTCAATAGCTCAGTTGGTAGAGCATCCGGCTGTTAACCGGCAGGTCGTAGGTTCGAGTCCTACTTGAAGCGCCACTTTTGCTTCAATAGCTCAGTTGGTAGAGCATCCGGCTGTTAACCGGCAGGTCGTAGGT
>CAMMVQ010000014.1 GCA_946500425.1 uncultured Mollicutes bacterium
AAAATCTTTTTAGGATTTTTCAAAAAAATGTCTTGACTTATTATAGTTAGTCACCTATTATTATTTTGGATGATAAACGTATTAAAATATACATATTTCGAATAATAAAAATAGTAGTATAATTGTAAATAGGGAGGAAAAGATGAGATATACAGATAAGAAAAGTGGTTGGTTAAAAGTAACCGAAGAAGAAAAAAATAGTATATTTAATTTTTGTGATGACTATTTAAAGTTTCTAAACGAAGTTAAAACAGAAAGAGAAAGTGTTTTGTTTATAAGAGAAGCTCTTATTAATAATGGGTTTAAAGACATAAATAGTCTTGATGAAGTTAGAGCGGGAGATAAAGTTTATTATATAAATAAAAACAAGAGCATTTATGCTGCCATAGTTGGAAGTAATCCTCTTTTAATGGGGTTAAATATAGTTGGTTCTCACATTGATTCACCAAGGTTAGACTTAAAGCCAAATCCAATATATGAAGACATAGAGCAAACCTTATTTAAAACACACTATTACGGAGGTATTAAAAAGTATCAATGGACTTGCATCCCACTTAGTATGAGAGGAATAATTGTTAAAACAAGTGGAGAAATGATTAATATTAACATTGGTGAAAAAGATGATGACCCAACGTTTACAATTACTGATTTATTACCTCACTTAGCAAATGAACAGTTGCAGAAAAAATTAAGTGATGCAATTGAAGGTGAAAAGCTAAACATATTAATAGGTAATATTCCAATAAGCGATAAAGAAGGCTCTAAAGAAATGGTTCTTAAGATTTTAAAAGAGCGCTACGGGATTGAAGAGTCTGATTTTATTAGTGCGGAAATAGAGTTTGTTCCTTCGTTTAGAGCTAAAAACTTAGGATTTGATGAAAGTATGATAGCTGCTTATGGTCAAGATGATAGAGTATGCGCATATACTTCTTTAATGGCGCTTTTAGACGTTGAAAAGCCAAGAACAACTAGCGTTGCTATCTTTGCTGATAAAGAAGAGATAGGAAGCATGGGGAACACCGGAATGTGTTCTCACGCGTTTGATGGTTTTGTGGTTAAATTAATTAGTAAAACCAATAATAATCCATACCTATTAAATGATGTTTTCTGCAATTCAAAAATGCTTTCCGCCGACGTTGGTTCAGCTACTGATCCAATGTATAAAGAGGCTTATGACATTCATAACGCGTCATTCCTTGGTCATGGTGTAGAGCTAAATAAGTACACTGGTTCAAGAGGCAAGTCAGGTTCATCTGATGCTAATGCTGAATTTGTTGGGTACATAAGAGGAATGTTAGAAAACAATGACGTTATCTACCAAGTATCAGAACTAGGAAAGGTTGATTTAGGTGGTGGCGGCACCATCGCTTACATACTAGCTAATAAAGGAGTAGACGTAATCGATTGCGGAGTGCCTATTTTATCAATGCATTCTCCTTATGAAGTTTCAAGTAAACTTGATGTTTACATGGCATATAAGACTTATAAAACTTTTTACAATAACTAGTTTTATAGTATTTTCTTGATTGACAAAGTGTAATTGAAAGAATATACTTTAAATAGATATTATATATTTTATAAGGGAGGATAACATGCACGACGCAGGAGTTTAATATTAATTTTCTTTGTTAAAAAATCACGTGTTTTAAGCGTGATTTTAATTTTGATTAACGCATGAAAATTATTTAAATAAATTATATTATAATTTATACGAAGAAGGATGATGTATGTATTTTTATAGTTTAATTGAAAAAGTTTCTAAAAACAAAAGGATAATTATATATGTTGATATGGATGGTGTTATTGCCTCTTACGATTTTGGCAAACCTCTTGATATTACTAAAAAAAGACCACTTTATACCAATATTAAGACTTTGGAAAGTTTACTTGACTTAGAAAATGTTGAATTGGGAATATTATCAGTGTGTAGATTTGATAGTCAAATTAGAGAGAAAAACGATTGGCTGGACAAATACGCTCCTTTTTTTAAGAAAGATAAAAGGATTATAATTTCAAAAGAAAGTAATCCTAATCATACGTCAAAGGAATTAAAATTAAACTACTTAAAACAATTAAAAGTTAAAGAGCAAATTATTCTTATAGATGATGACATCGAGACTTTAAGAACTATTAGTAAGGAACTTAAAGATTTAATTTTATATCAAGATTCTGAATTGGTTGATTAGGAGGAAATATGTTAAAGTATGAAGGAATTTTTTTTGATGAAAATGCTGTTGATGTAATACATTCTTTAGAAACGAAAAAATTGGATAAAATTAATGATGAGATACATTGTACCTTTAAATACCACCCAAATGATAATGAAATATTTAATGATATAGTGGGTAAAGAATTTGAAGTTTACCTTGTTGGATATGCTAATGATGGTAAAAACAGTGGATTTGAGATTTCGTTTTCAAGTGATTTAAAATCTTATTACATAAATTATGACGAAGAAAATCCTGAAATGTTAAAAATTCCTCACATTACCGCGTCTTTGGCTAAAGAAGCAAAAGCAAAAGACACAAAAAATTTAAATTTTAAACCCTTAAAAAATCCGGTGAAAATAATAGGAAAATTTGGTTATTGGATAAAGGATATCGGGGGGGAGGAATACCTGTCTTATGAACCTTATAACAAATAAATTATTGAGGGCAAAATAATGGTAGATATTTAATTAACATTATTATGATGATATCTATAAAGATTTCTTCTTATCTAATTCACTTGCGTCTTTAAATGCCATAACTGGTATATCATAAGGACTACATATTTTAGATAGTCTATGTATAGCCTCATTTTTTAAGCCATCGAATCCTACTAATATCCTATAAAAGTTAGACCTATTAATAGATTTATATATTTGCCTTTCTCCAGGTAAACGTTTATATTTTCCTTTTCTAAAGGTGCATATTTTAGTGATTTCGGGTTTGAACTCAATTGCTATTTTTTAAAAGCGTAAACATAAAATGATGATTCTGTATTTGATCGTGTAACTTCTAATAGTTCGTCTTGTGTTAGCGGATTAATGCAAACTGAAATGTAGTTGTTTCCGTTATAGATTGTTTTTTTTCTTAGAATCAATTTTTATTCCGAATTTGTTTAAAGTTTTGCGGCAATGGATTTCACCAAGCTCAAAAATTAAACCCAATGTTCTTAAGCTTTCCTCTAAAATTTCCTGCTATTTAAAAAAGAAATACCACCTGCTAAACCATGATAATATCTGCTTTCCATAAATTCTTCAAAAATTAAAAATATTATATTAAATAATTATATATTTTTCAATTTATAAAATATTTTACTAGATTTCAATTAGCAACCGAGAAATTAGTAAAAAATATTAAAATATGTTAAAATAATGGAGTAATACGGAAGGAAAAGGTATAATGAAATCATTAAAAATTTTTAAAGTAGTTGATTGTTAATGTCAATTTTATTTTTAGTTTTTTTCTTTATAGAGAATCGTTTGAAGGGTCATTATAAGTATAGATTAGGAAGCCTGATACGGTTATTCTTTTTATTACCAGTTGCTGTTTTATTATTTATATCTATGATAATGTCAATAATATCAGTTTTTGATAAAAAAATAAATATTTATTTTCTGTAATAGGGCAATCGTTTAAAATAGACGCTTTCGTGTTAAATCTTGTAATTTGTACATTATTGCTTCCAATTAAAATTAAGTTTGATTACACGTTTATAATAATTATTTATGCAGTATTAGTTTTATTAGCGTTATTTATTAATAACAAATTAAAAAATATATTTGATGTATTTTAATTGTTTTGGAAGTTGTTTTTATTAAATTTTAAAAAATTCAAGTATATATAATACCGTATTTAAACGTGCTTGGAAATTTTAATACACGTATATTACTATATTTATAATTTTGCTATATTATTTGATAGTGATTTTCAGTTTTTATTGTTACTAAAATATTGTGGATAAGATAATTAATTTATCCTTCTTTCATAGATATATTTTTACTTTAACAAAATATTTGATTCTCTAGGTATTTTGACACAAGTATCAAAATATCTGTGGGATTATTATCTAATAAAAAATCAGTCGTATTTAAGACCGAGAGCATATTTGACGTTTAGTTCGACTAATTTTCCTACGATTTCTTTGAGTAGAAAATAAAACAACTTTTAAAACAAAAGAAATAGTTAGTGCTAACTTATTAATTAATTTAATCTATTATATCAAAAAATTATAAATTTATGTTATAATCAAGTTATAGGAGGAGTTTATTATGGTTAATGACAAGAAAAAAACTTATACAATAGAAGAATATCAACAATTAAAAAAAGAAGTTCTTAATTTAAGACAAGCAGCAGTCGCAGAAGCTGAAAGTGAAAAGCGTAAAGAAATTTATAGGAAATTATGTATATTAGAAGAAGAACTTTCAAACGCTCGAATTGTATCTAATGATACGCCAAAAAAAATTAATGAATTTTTGGATAATGATATTATTTCTAAAAAAAGATAGTAAATTATACTATATACTTAATATTATTTCAAAAGCAAATTTTGTTGCACACTAATTGATATTTCAATTAGCGTGTTTTCAAATTTAGAAAAATTTTAATATATAGGCTACGAATTTAAAAAAATCATAGTTTTTTGTTATAAATTAAAATTGTTTTTCTTTTTTATAGGACAACAAATATTACCTTTCTAATTATTTTTGTAAAACACATTAAACAACAATTTGGAATACATTAGATAATATGCAAGTTAACATTATCAATTCTATCCCTGTGATAATAATACTTCCTTTTCAACTTTTCCCATAATAACAAAAAACTAGACGATACTTCTAGTTAATATTTATTACTACATTTATTACTACTCAAAAAGTTTGAGTTTCCTATCAATCTGGTGCCATAGTGGTACACGTTTTGAAATTTCAATTAAGGTTAATTTCTATATTCATTATACTATAAATTTAATAAAATGTATTAAAAAACAAGAAATATTAGTATAAAAAAACTAATCTATGATAAAATGTTTTATAGAAAGGTAGAGTGAAATATGAATAAAAAAATATTTTTAATTGATACCAATAATAAAAGGATGAAATGGTTATCTACTGCTTGGTTTAGAATATCAATAATTCCCATAATTGATGTAATTGTTCTATTATTGGTTGTATCAATAATTATGTTTTGTTTGAATGAGTTTGGAGTAGTAAAGTTATACTTGGGTGGAACTAGTTATATTACTTATATTTGGGTGGTATTGTCTTATATAGCAATTAGTGTAATTATTGCAATTTTTGATTTTATTAAGTTTAATTCTTTAAATAATACAATGATTGTTAAAGATAATAATAATATTACTATTGTAAAAGGTTTAAATAAAATTAGAGGTGCTTCAAGAACTACATTGGGTTCAATATTTTATAATAATTCAGATTCATTGTTAGGTAATTTAGCATCAATAGGCTTATATGCTAGTGGAGCTATTGAAATGCAAAAAAGTTTAACTGAAGATGATAGTAAAACAATAACAGAAATTAAGAAACTTTTAGATGAAAGAAATGATAATTACAAATATACTGATTACAAAAATTGCAAATTAGTAAATGACACAAAAAAATATTATGAATATGTTGGTGAAAAAAATGGAGTTTCCTCTAAATTTAAGATTTACAAAGTTTATTCAAACATAAATCTTTTGAATAAGGAGGAAAACTAATATGAAAAGAATAGTAATCGAAAAGATATTTATATATATATTAGCATTTCTGTTTTGTTTCATAACTTCATTCAATCAAGGAACTAGTTCATCAAATGTAGAACAAGAGTTTTTAAATGATATAGAATCTACTATGCAAATTTATAATTATGTTAAGACTGAATGTTTGACTTGTGATTTAAAATATATACAAGAAGATAATAGTATTGAATTTGAGTATAATGCCAATATTGATGATGTTAAAATTAAAACAATACATGCTGAATTCAATTTAAACTATACAAGTGATTTAAATAACATATATTTATTATTGAGCAAATTATATAATGATAATATTTCGACATATAGTAATGAAATACAAAAAATGATAAATGATTATAGAATATCAGGTAAAGAACAAATGTTTCAAGACTTAAATAGGGATAGACAACTTACTTTAAGAATAAACAAAACCACTTCAACTGATAAAGACTATCAACTTTATTATTCAATAATAAATCTTGTGAAATAAAAAATATAATTTTGTTTGGCTTTATGCCTTATAGAATTTGCATTATATAGGGTTCCCAAAGGTACTCCTTTGGCACACTACGTTATTGGCTCTGCCAATAGCGTAGTGTGTTTACTAAAATGGAATTTTAGTTTATTGAAGACGAGCATTTGTAATTTGCTTGTCTTTTTAAATGCCTATATCTTTATAATTATAATCTAATCTTTGATATATAAATATTCATTTATTTCTCGTTCTTTATAAGTATTATTAGCATAACCATTAGGTTCCTTTCAAGCATATAAAAAAGGTTAACCGAAATTAACCTTTCATATATTTAAAGTCGATTAGTTCGACTAATTTTCTTATGGTGCCGCTTGTAAGAATCGAACTTACAGCTAATCATTACGAGTGACTTGTTTTACCATTAAACTAAAGCGGCATAAGTAAATTAATTAGCAACAATATAATATCATAATTATTTTTTTTCTTCAATAGAAAAATTGATTTATGTGTTATAATTGTTTTGTTGGAGGTGCAAAATGAATAAAAGTATGGAAATAAGAAAACATACTTACGTATTATTCTTTGTTAATTTAGCTATTTTATTTACGTTGATTTTGTTTAAAATGTATTTTACCGCCAAGGGATATCACTATTTAATAGTAAATGTAATGCTTATAATTAACATTATTATTTTATTATTTGGTATTTTCATAGACGTCTTATTTTTAAGAAAGCCAGATAGATATGACGAAAATAAAATGACCGTTATCATTTTGACTTGTTTTTGTATATACATTCTTATTAATACTTTGGGAGTATATTTAATTAATAAACCGTTTGACGAAGGATATACCAAAATATCCACAACTTTATCTGAATATTGTGATACCTTTGGGTGTGATCGGTACGAAACGGTAAAAGAAGGTATTTATGAAGATTTTATTATTAAAAATACTTACTTCGATTATAATAACGTAGAAAATAATATAGAAATACATACTAAGTATAGCTCAAAACAGGTGGTTTCCGTATCGGCTACCATATATTCTGAAAATGAACTTTTTTCTGAAACATTAATTAGGGAACAATTAAAAAATTATTTTATTAACTTTGATTACGACATTTCTGAAGAAAAGATAAGAGAGGCGTTTAATAGTCGTTTTACTGGAAGTGTTAAAGATGGAAAAGCAACTTATAAAGTAAGCGAAATATACGATGATGAGCAGCTGGAAAAAATAAAAACTGAGATTACTTTAAATTTAAAGTAACCTTGAGTTTTTTTTATATTTTTGATATTATATAAAATATAAGATAAAGGGGTGTAATGATGATTGAATTTTTTTCTGAAAATCCACTTATAGTGGTTGCTATAATGGTTTTTGTGGTTTGTTTTATAATAGGCTTTTTTGGAGATATGTACCTAAGAAATAATAACAAAATTGGAAAATTAGTTGATTTTAAAAATGACATTGGACATAAAAGTAATGGTGTTAAGGAAAATATCCAAAAACAATCAGAGTCAATTAACGAGGCAGAAAAGCAAAAAAAACATGAAAATACCATTTCAAATAATCAAACCGGCATTAATAATACTAATTTGAATACTATTCATGAGCGTGATAACAATAATAATTCAAATGATATGACGCAGAATCAAATAAATAAGTTAGTGGACAAAATACCAACGAATAACGTTATGAACACCACCTCTCAAAGACCTGATTTTTTTGATGGTAACGCCCAAAATGACGATGGCGTTAATAACGTGTTTTAATTTTTTATCCCTTATTAAATAAGGGGCTTTTTAATCTTTTTAAATTTTATTTAAAATTTGTTTTTTAAATATGATATAATGAATAAGTCATAAGATATTATTATGGCTTAAGGAGGAAAAATGACTATTGATAACGTTTTAACGATTATAAAAAATATTATAGATATCGGAATTGTCTGGGCCGGTTTATATTTCATATTAAAGAGCATAAAAAACAACGTTAAGTTTACGATGCTTTTTAAAGGGATTATAATTATATTAGTAATTAAACTTATAAGTGATTTGTTTGATCTTACCACGATAGGTTTGTTATTAGAATATGTTATAATGTGGGGACCTTTAGCTCTTATAATAATCTTCCAACCAGAAATACGTTCGGTATTAGAACAATTAGGACGTTCACAGTTGTTGGGAAGGCATAAGGTTTTAACGATTTCAGAAAGAGAAAGAATTGTTTATGAAATTGGAGAAGCATTAGATTATTTAAAAAAACACAGAATTGGAGCCTTAATAGTAATTGAAAGGGATACGTCTTTATCTGAGTACATTGAAAGGTCTAAGAAATTGTACGCTGATATTTCAAACGAACTTTTGGTTGCAATATTCTTTCCTGATAATCCGCTTCATGATGGTGGGGTTATCATTCAAGGAGATAAAATAACTAGTGCAGGTGCTGTTTTTCCTACGACCGTTGAGATGAAGTTTAGCAAAAGACTAGGAACCAGACACCGCGCCGCAATTGGAATAAGTGAAGAATCAGATGCTATCGCAATAATTGTTTCGGAAGAAACGGGACGCATTTCGATTGCGATAAATGGGGATTTAAACTATAATTTATCAGTTGATGAGGCTAAGATGCTTATATTAGATGAACTTAAGCCAAAGAAGAGCTCTGAGTTCGACATTGAGGAAAGTAAGGATGGTGATAAAGATGAATAAGATGTTTAAAGCCATCAAGAAGCTTTTTAGAAACATAGGAAAATTTATTGATAAGAAAATAATTTTACCAATAACTAAGTTTTTTGTTAGTATATCTAATAAATTTAAAGGGAATGGTCGGAACTTTGAAAAGATATTAACTCGTAAATCAGGATTAATAATTGTTTCTTTGATTATCGCGTTGGGCGTTTTCTTTATCGCGGATTCAAGGTCAACTTCGCTTATTGAAACGTCCGCAGAGGTACTTTATGACCAACCCATTTCGGCAACTTATAATGAAGAAGCCTACGTAGTTGAAGGCTTGCCTGAAACGGTAGACATAACTTTAATAGGTAGAAAATCTGACGTTTATTTGGCTAAACAACTACCTACAAACGATATTACAGTTGATTTAACCGGGTTAAAGCCAGGTGTTCATAAGGTTAACTTAAAGTACAAGAAAGCTTTGAGTTCGGTAGAATATAAGCTTGATCCTTCGGTTGCGACGATTGTTATATACGAAAAAGTTTCTGAAGAAAAAGAAGTTAATTATGAGGTAATTAACAAAGACAAGATAGATTCTAAATTAATGGTAGAGGATGTTACTTTAAGTACTGATCGTGTTTATGTTAAAGGAAACGAGGCAACGTTAAAAGAAGTGGCATCTGTTAAAGCCTTAATTGACCTTAAAAATTTAGTTGACCCTCAAGTTGGGGAACAAACGTTAAAAGATGTTAAATTAGTTGCATATGATAGTAATGGTAAGAAGGTTGATGCCGAAATAGTACCTGCGACGATTAGTGCGACGGTGCGGATTGCATCTCCACAAAAAGAAGTGCCAATAAGAGTAATTCCAAAAAATTATGATGACATAGTGTTTGGAAAGGCAATAAGTAACATAACTACTGATATAAGTAAAGTAACTATTTATGGTGAAGAAAGTAAGCTTGAAAAAATTTCTTATATTCCAGTTTATGTTGATGTAGCTGATTTAAGGGAGAATAAAAAGTATTCATTAACAATACAAAAACCAACGGGAGTAAGAGCTATTAGTGAAAACACGGTTAATGTAACTTTAGAGTTGGGGGATGAGACTTCTAAAGAAATTGATAACGTTTACTTGGAATATGAGAATTTAGCTGACGGTTTAGCCGTTCAAGCCGTAACGGCTGATAGTACCCGTATTACGGTTAGCGTTAAGGGAGTTCAAAGTGTTTTATCAAATTTAGACCCAACGACCATAAAGGCTTACGTTGACTTAAAAGATTTAGGGGTTGGAGAACACGAAATACCAATAATTGTAGAAGGTTCAGACTTAAGAGTTAAGTATGCTCCTAAAACAACGAAGATAAAACTTAGAATTACTGAGGAAAAAGGTTAAAAAACATTGACAAATGTACCAATTTTAAGTAAAATTTAAATTGGTACATTTTACAAGCCCACATAAGTTTGTCCTGGGAAAACGAACTTATTAAAGGAAAGGAAAATTTATATGACAACATTTATGGCTAATGCCTCAAACATTGAGCGTAAATGGTATGTTATTGATGCTAAGGGAAAACCATTAGGTCGTGTTGCTGCTAAGGCTGCTGTTATGTTAAGAGGAAAGCATAAAGCAACTTATACTCCACACGTTGATTGCGGGGATAACATTATCATTATTAACGCTAAAGAAGTAGTATTAACTGGTAATAAGTTAAATAATAAGATTTATTATAATCATAGTGGTTACACGGGTGGATTACGTGAAAGAACAGCTAAGGAAATGCGTGAAAGTTACCCTGTTGAAATGGTTGAAAGAGCGGTTAAAGGAATGCTTCCAAAAGGAAGATTAGGACGTCAAATGTATAAGAAACTATTTGTTTATGAAGGTGACGAACATAAACATCAAGCTCAAAAACCAGAAATGATAGAAGTTTAAGGAGGAAAGTAGATGGCTAAAACATTCGTTGGAACTGGACGTCGTAAGCGTTCAATAGCACGCGTTAGAATGGTTTCAGGAAAAGGAAAAATAACCATTAATGGTAGAGATGTTAACGATTATCTTCCTTTTAAAACTTTGGTTATGGATTTAACGCAACCTTTAGAATTAACTAAGACTCGTGATAAGTTTGATATTGATGTTACCGTAAACGGAGGCGGATTTTCAGGACAGACTGGAGCTATTCGTTTAGGTATTACAAGAGCGTTATTACAATATGACCAAAATACTGATCCAAGCTCTGATGCATCGTTTAGAAAGATTTTAAAACAGGCTGGTTTTATTACTCGTGATGCAAGGGTTAAGGAACGTAAGAAGTATGGTCTTAAAAAAGCGCGTCGTGCACCACAATTTAGTAAACGTTAATATACTTATAGAAGAAGCAGGATTTTTTCCTGCTTTTTTGTTTGAGGCGAAGAGTTTGCTTTGACATATTTTATACAAGTCATTGTTTTAATATTTAAATAGTCATTTGTAAGTGGCATATTTTGACATTATTTAAGTTCGATTCTTGTAAATGTATGATATAATTTAACATAGGTGATGCTAGTTGAAAAAGAAGGTATTTAAAACCTTAGAAGAACAAGTAGAGATTTTAAGGGGAAAAGGGCTTACAATAAATAATGTTGAAAGAACAGAAGAGTTATTACTTAGAGAAAATTATTTCTTTATCAATGGATATAGACATATATTTCTAAAGAGTAATAATGATAAGACGTTTATCAAAGGAACGACGTTTGAAGAGTTGTATGCTTTATTTCAGTTTGACCGTAATTTCCGTAATATTTTATTTAAAAATTTACTTATAGTTGAAAATAATCTTAAGTCTATTTTATCTTATCGTTTATCTAGAAAGTATGGTATAAAGGAAAAAGATTATCTAAAGCCATCTAACTTTTCTCAGGACATAAAAAAAGTAAGGCAAGTAAATGATGTTTTAAATAAGATAAAACGTCAAATAAAGTTAAATGGAAGGCAGCATAGTGCGACCCTTCATTATCTAAGTAATTACGGTTACGTTCCTTTATGGATTTTAGTTAAGTTGCTTTCTTTTGGAATGATTAATGAGTTATACTCCATACTAAAACCAGATGATAAATTATCAATTTCTGAATATTATGATTTAGATGTTGAAACTTTAGGTATTTACATAGGATTATTATCTAATTATCGTAATTTATGTGCGCATGAAGATATCGTCTATGATCATCGTACTCAGAAGGAGATTCCAGATACTAGGTATCATCGTGAACTTGATATTCCGATGATGAATGATGAGTACATATATGGTAAAAATGATATATTTGCGGTAGTAATAATGTTAAAGGCCATGCTTAACGAAAGTGACTTTACTGATTTTGTGAACGAAATTAGTTATGAATTGAGCCTACTTGATGGACGCGTTTCTGTTATCCCACAAACAAAAATATTAGATATGATGGGTTTTCCTGTTAACTGGGAGGAAATATCTAAATTAAGATAAGAAAGGATTGGTATCTATGGAGAAAATAGAGACTTCTGAGAATGTGGATGTTTTAAAAAAGCAACCTAAAAAAAATAATAATAACAATTTAAAAATAGCGTTATTTACCTTAATAGCATTTATAATAGGCGTTGGTATAATGTATTTCTACATGGTTAATAACCCTAAGGTAGTTACTAAAAACAGAACTGTATCAGAAACAAAAGTTACCGAAGAAGCAATGGAAGAGGCCATTGATAAGGTGTATGATTCAGTAATATGTATTGAAGTCTTGGATGCTTCAGGAAACACCGTTAGTACAGGTACTGGTTTTGTTTATGGAAAAGATGATAAATATGGTTACGTTTTAACAAACGCTCACGTAGTTGATGGTGGAACCAACATACAAGGTAAATTATCAAATAATAACGTTACTGCCTTAACTTTACTTGGTAGGGATAGTTACACTGATTTAGCGGTTTTAAAAATGGATGTAAGCGAAGTTCTACAAGTTGCTAGTATAGGTAGTAGTGAAAACATGAAAATAGGTAACACGGTGTTTACTGTTGGTTCCCCAATGGGTTCTACTTTTGCGGGGACGGTTACGAAAGGAATCTTATCTGGTAAGGATAGACTAATTGAGACTAGTACTTCTAACGGATTATCAAATGATTCTTACATAGTAAAGGTTTTACAAACCGATGCTGCTATAAGTCCTGGAAATAGTGGTGGGCCACTTGTTAATTTAGCAGGTGATGTTATAGGAATTACATCTTTGAAGTTAGTTGATGAACAGGTAGAAGGAATGGGATTTGCAATACCAATAGAAGATGCCATGAATTATGTTGATTACCTAGAGCAAGGAAAAGAAATTCCAAGACCGGTTATAGGAGTACAAATATTAGATTTAACCAATAAGTTTGTTTTATATAGGTATAATATTTCTGTTCCTGAATCAGTGAAAAACGGAATATATTTAGTTGAAGTTA
Source organism: uncultured Mollicutes bacterium (assembly GCA_946500425.1). Lineage (GTDB taxonomy): Bacteria > Bacillota_I > Bacilli_A > RF39 > UBA660 > Aphodocola. The sequence goes on from CAMMVQ010000014.1 coordinate 13,324, forward strand.
ATTCAGGGTATCCGGCCTTTGATGCAGGACTAAAAACCGGAGATATAGTAACTAAAATCGATGGAGAAAAAGTTACTACAACGGCTGAATTTAGGTATGAACTATATAAACATTCGATTGGTGATACAGTTGAGTTCACTTATTACCGTGATGGTAAAGAAAATACTACTAAAGTAAAATTAGATAAATCAGAATAAAGAAGCTAAACATTAGCTTCTTTTGTATTTTTGTGCGCATGTTATGTTTATCACTCTTTTAAGATGGTGTCATACAATACTTTGAAGGAGTGATAATATGGTTATAGTAGATGCTGGACATGGAGGTATCGGTTAAATCCAAAAATAGAAGAAATGGCTATTTTGGTAAGTAAATACAAGAGTTTAAGGTACTTGATAAAAGTATCTTTTATTATGTAAAAATATAAGAAAGAGAGGATGATATAATGAATTATGGAATATTTAGAAGTCAACCGATAATGACTATCAATGATTTAGCACAAATTGGATCACACAATAAAAGAGAAAAGAAAGCATATAAAAGTAATAAAGATATTAAGTTAGAATTAACAAAGAATAATATAGAATTAGTACCCTTAACAGAAAAGTATGTTAAGGGTTTTAAATTGAAAGTAAAAGATTATGAAAAAGAACACAACGAAAGAATGAAAACGGAACGACCTGAAAGAAAAAAGACCTTTAATGAAATGTTAAATAAATCAAAAAGTGTTGTAGCAGATGAATTATTATTTACGGCATCCCATAAGTTTTTTGATAATATGAGTAAAGAAGATATAATGAGATGGGCTAATACTTGTATGGATTTTGTTTATAATGATTTAGGTTATAAAAAAGAACAAGTTTTACACGCAACTATTCACATGGATGAATTAACACCTCATATTCATTGTGTTGTTATACCACTTGTTAAAAAACTAGATAAAAGAACTAATACGGAAAGATATACTATTTCTAAAAAACAATATATTAGAGATAATATTCATTTGTCAGAATTACAAGATATTTATAATGTAAGATTAAAAGAAGCAGGTTTTGAATTAGAACGAGGTATTAAAGGTAGTGATGCAGAACACCAAAAAGTAAAAGAATTTAAAAAGACAACTAGATATTTAGAAAATAAAGTTATTACAATAAATAAAGGATTAGATAATGCTGTAAACGATTTTGAAGAAAAAATGAAAACTACCAAAAGCACTTTCATTGATAAAGAATATGTTAGAGTTAAAAAAGACACTTTTGATAGTATGAAAAATGTTATAAAAGAAAGTAAAAAAGTAATGGAATTTCAACCTAAAATGGAACAACTATTTAATGAAGTAGAAACTTTTACTAAAAGCCATCAAACATTAGAAAAAGAAAATAATAATTTACAACGAGAAGTAAAAGCACTTACTACAAGGAATCAAAACTTAATCAAAGAGAATAATGATCTTAAAGACTATTTAAAAGCCATTTTAGAAGCCATAAAACAATTTTTTAGGGAATTATTACAAATTGGTAATGACAAGACCAAAGATCGTACTACAAGCGAAATAAAGGACTATTATGACAATAAAGATTTTGATTCTAACGATGTTTATGATATTTCAAAAGGAACTACCAAAGAAGATGAATTATTTGATTATGCCGAAGTACCTAGTTATTTAAAAACTAGCAAAAAATCTTATCAAGAAAAAGATAAAGATGATTTTGAAATTTAATTTTAATGATTTAAAAAATAAGTTGAATTACTTTTATATGTAATTCTCTTTTTTATCTACACACTATCTAAAAACGTCTAAATATAGTATAATATTTAGTGAAACAAATAGTAATTTATAGAGATGATACAATAAAAATTTAATTATAAAAAATTGAAAAAAGAGTTGCATTTTTTAAACTTTTTGCATATAATACTATATATAGACGATTATCTATATAGATAAATTTATAAATTGAAAGGAAGTGTAAAAATGGATAAGAAAAGATGTGTCGAAAAAGCTGAAATATTTAAAGTATTATCAGATTCTAACAGATTACAAATAATAGATATGCTTTCTTGTGGCGAAATGTGTGTGTGTAAAATATTAGAAAAATTTAATATAACTCAGCCAACATTATCACACCATTTAAAGGTATTAGCAGATAGTGGAATTGTAACATCAAGGAAAGAGGGAAACTGGAATTACTATAAATTAAATGATAAAAAGATGAATGAAATAATTGAATTTTTACACTTTATTTCAAATGATAAAAAAGATTGCATTTGTAAAAAATAGAAAAAGCACCTTATAATAGGTGTTATATTTTAAAACAGTATATTGATGGTTGTCTATATAGTATTTATAAGAAAGGAGTTTTTTAATGCAGTATATTCAAAATGTATTTAGTTGGCTGAATAGTGTATTTTTAGAAATGAGTTGGCTATCAAACTTGATTACTTGGATTCTAAACAATGTTTTTAGATTGCCAATAAATAATGAAAGTACACTTGGAAAAATTGGTGGTAGCATACAATTTTTTATGTATGATTTTATAAAAATTATGATTCTATTGTGTGTTCTTATTTTTATATTTTCATATATAGAAAGTAAATTTACACCAGAAAAAACAAAACAAATATTAAGTAAGCTAAAAGGTGTAAAAGGTGCAATACTTGGAGCTTTACTTGGAACAATAACGCCATTTTGTAGTTGTTCGAGTATTCCAATTTTCATTAGTTTTGTGAAAGCAAAATTACCTATGGAAGTTACATTTAGTTTTCTTATTTCTTCGCCATTTGTTGATTTAGCATCTACTGTACTTTTAGCATCTATGTTTGGTTGGAAAGTAGCAATAGTTTATGTTGTTGTAGGTGTGTTATTAGCCGTTGTAGGAGGAATAATAATTGGAAAATTAAAATTAGAAAAATATATTGAAAAATATGTTTTTGATACACAGGTTGGAGAAAATAAAGATTTAGAACCAACAAAGAAAGAAAGGTTACAATATGCTAAAGAACAAGTAAAAGATATTTTCATTAATGTATGGAAATATGTTTTATTAGGAGTTGGAATAGGTACATTTATTCATAATTGGATTCCTCAAACAATTATAGAAACAATTTTAGGAGAAGGAAATATATTTGCACCAGTATTAGCAGCAGTCGTTGGAATACCAATGTATGCAGATATATTTGGAACATTACCAATAGCAGAGGCTTTGGTACTTAAAGGAACAGGAATAGGAACAGTATTAACATTTATGATGGGTGTAACTGCTTTATCAGTACCATCTATTGTAATGCTAAGAAATGTAATGAAACCTAAATTACTTGCAATTTTTGTAGGAATTATAGCAATTGGAATTATTTTTATTGGCTATGTATTTAATATATTTTCATTTGTATTAGTTTAAAAAATAGAAAGGAAGAATTTATATGGATATTAAAGTTTTAGAAAGAGCTTGTTGTGGAGGAAAAAAATTACAATCTATTGTAGAAGAAACTGTAAAAGAATTAGGAATAAAAGCAAATATAGAAATTATAGGAGATATGCAACAAATTATGGCATTAGGAATAATGAGAACACCAGCACTTATAATTGATGATAAAGTGGTAGTACAAGGGAGAGTTCCAAAGAAAGATGAAATAAAAAAATTATTTCAAAAATAAATGAATAATAAATTTTATAAAAGCAAGTGATTTGATAATTACTTGCTTTTATGTTATGGTATAATCAAACACACAAATTACAATTTAGTGATTTGATTGAAAAATAGTAATTTATATGAAAGAGTGATTATATGGAATTTTGTGAAAAAATAAAAAAAATAAGAACAGATAATAATTTAACTCAAGAACAATTTGCAGAAAAATTATTTGTATCAAGAACAGCAGTTTCTAAATGGGAAAGTGGAAAAGGATATCCCAGTATTGATTCGTTAAAGTATATGTCAAAATTATTTAGTATTTCTATTGATAATTTATTATCAAGTGAAGAAATATTAGATATTGCTGAACAGGATAAACAACAAAGATTAAAAAAGAATAATGGTTTTATATTTAGTGCATTTGATATATTATCGTTATTTATGATTATTCTTCCATTATATGAATCTACGGTTAATAATTATATATATTCGGTTTCTTTATTTGCTAAAAATGATTTATTTAATTACATAAAAATTACATATCTAGTTAGTTATATAATATTGTTTATAATAGGTATTGTTGAAATAATATTGAATTTATTAGGAAAAGAAAAAATACAAAAAAATCTTAATATTATTTCACTATTAATTCATTTAGCATTAATACTTTTTTTTATAATGACAAAAGAACCTTATGCTTGTAGTTTGATTTTTATATTATTTGTATTTAAATCATTTCTGTTATTTACTAATGAAAAAAAGTAAAAAATCAATGTGAAAAAAAGTGTCGAAAAAAACCGAATGTGTGAAAGCAAGTTTCTTGAATATTTCTTATAGTCATAATAAACTGAAAATGTAAAATTTATATGAAAGGAGTTTATTATGGAAAAAAGAAGAAAAGAAATTTTGTTATGTGGAGGATTATTTGCTGTTGCTATTATTTATACATTATTAGTAAAATATATAGATGTACAAGAAATTGGTCCAAATGATTCTTTAGTTGGTTTTGCTACAATTAATAATTTTATGTTTAATTTAACTGGAGTAAATATGCTATGGTACGATATAACAGATTGGTGGGGATTTGTACCATTATTTATTGCTTTTATATATGCAATGATTGGTTTTATTCAAATGATTAAACGAAGAAACATATTAAAAGTTGACAAAGAAATATTAGGATTAGGCGTATATTATATTATAGTAATTGGATTATATATCTTTTTTGAAACATGTATAATTAATTATAGACCAACATTAATGGATGGAATTTTAGAAGCTTCTTATCCATCTTCACACACATTGTTATCAGTATGTATTTGTGGTAGTTCTTTAATTATTAATAAATATTTATTTAAAAATAGGAACTTTTTTAAAGCCGAAAATATTATTTCTATATTATCAATATTAGTAATTGTTATAGGAAGATTTATTTCTGGGGTACATTGGTTTACTGATATTGTTGGGGCAATTTTAATTTCTATAGCTTTATTAAAAGCTTTTAATATATATATTAAAAGTATTAATAAGTAATACAAATTACAATTTGTATGAGTAAAAAAGAGCCGAAATTCAAAAGAAACTTTGTAACTAATGAATTTCGGCGATAAACCTAGTTTTAGACAACTAGGTAACACACTACTAAGTCGGTAAACCAACTTAGATGTGTGCAAAGGGATAAACCCCTTTTGAAACCCCATTTAAGCAACATATCACAAACTAATCGTAAGTGATATTGTTGCCTTTTTATTTAAAACAAGTTTAAATAAAAAGAAAGAATACTATCGCCACTTTCATTGCTTACGCAACAAAACGTGCCACGTATTCTTTATATGAAAATAACCTTAATGCCTAATCTTACGAAAAGGCAAAAAGGTTATTTTTTCTTTTGCTTTGCAAAAGTATGGATGATAAAATTACTATTCCCACTTTCATTAAAACTTTCGTTTTAACAAAACGTGTTCGTAATTTTATTTCTTCTTATTATATTTTTTCTCTACTAACTTTGCCGTTTCTTTCTTTGCGTTGTATATAGCTAAATAAGTAAATAACTCATAAATTACTATTGCAAAAAAGAAACATATTATTACTATTGGTTGATGAGTAATATTTTCTTTCCAACACTCTAATCCTTGTATAGTTAAATATATTAGTGCAAAGAACACAGTAGATAATGTAGTTGTATCATCAAATGATCGTTGTATAACTTTTGATTCTTCTGTATCTGCATTTAAACCTCTACTGCTCCATCTTTGAATTATTGATATTATTACAACTATCAAAAATGGTATAAAAGTATAGTATAAAGAATAACCATAATTATTTTTAAAAACTAATACTAATAATAAACCTACTACTACTAAAATATTTAATAATACCATAGTGATATTTTTAATTATTTTTTTTGTTTTTCTTTTCATTTCTATTTCTCGCCTCCAATTTTAAACTTTGTACTAAATCAATTATCTCTTGTGCTGTATTTAACTGATATGTATTATCTTCTATTGTTTGCAACAATAATTCTCTTTCCATTTCTGGTATGTCATCATTCAATTTTTCTTTACACGAATCAACCAACTGCCTTAAATTTTTTATAGTTCCTAGTGCATTTAATTCGGCATCATTAAGTTCTTCTAAATCCATTTTCTCATAATAATCTTTGATAAAAGGATTAAGTGTACTAACTTCAATACCATACCCCATTTTATACATTAAATCACTATAATTAACATCAATGTACTTGCTTATCTTTCGTAGAATTTTAGGACTAGGATCTCTTTCCCCTGCTTCTATTTTAGATAAACCTGAACTATTAACACCTGCAAGTTTGGCTAATTGTCTTTGAGATAAATTCTTTTTTTCTCTAGCTTCGGCAATTATTTCACCGATAGTTTTTTCATCTTTATCATTAGACATAATAACTTCACCACCAACTTAATAATACTATAAGTGAATACAAATGTCAATATAATTTTAAAAAACGAATACAGTAGGGGTTGACAAGATAGTATCTACTATGTTATTATGGATTTGTTGAGTGAATACACCTGTATTCACAAGAGAGCATAATACATACTACGAGAGGAGGAAATAAAATGTATGAGGGTAAAAAGACAACTAGACTTAACCAACCATAAGATATGGAAAGATAAGAATATCAAACCTGAAACAAAAGAGATATACTTCTATCTATATGTTGAGGGGTTTGATAGAGATATTACCAATATCAATATTGGGAGGGTTCAAACAGAGTTCAAAAGTATAAGAAACCTAGCATTTAGGAAAAACTTACAACAACTAGAAAAATACAATTACATTAAGTTTAAAGAATATGCTAACGGATTATACGAATATCACATTTGCTAGAATAGAATAATCGCTAGTAAATAAGGTACAGTAAATGTTCGGAGATTTATGTTAGTACCTTTTCTATAAGATATATAGAATAAACTAAACTTTAATCCTACGAAACGGGATTTAAAATAAAGTTTCAGGGATCGTTATGCCTTTTTTAAGGTAATAACAAATGTTATGGAAAGAAAAGTCCTTATTATCATTATGTTAGGAGAATAATTATTTTAAAACTTGATTGCGAATATGTTATAACTCCAAGAATATTATTTAATGATAAGAAATTATCAAGAACTGAAAATGATGTATTAAGCACTATCATATCACTTGCCTTAAAAAAAGAATATTGTTATGCGAGTAATGAGTATTTAGCAAAATATATCAATTCATCTAAAAGGACTATAACTAAATCTTTGTCTAAATTAAAAGAGTTAAACTATATATTAGTAAAATATGTAGATAATCAAAGAAGAATATATCTTAACCTAGAAAAGATAACGACAAAAGTTTCTAGTGAGGTAGCAGAAAATGGCTATCAAGGGGTAGAAGAAAGTTTCTACCATAAAAGAAATAATAAAAAAGAAAATTATAATAAAAATTATATAAGACAGGGAATTGTTCCTTATTGGATGGAACACCCTGAAGTTTGCAAAGAAGATCCAGCAACCGAAGAAGAAATTGCCGAAATGAATGAGTTATTGAAAAATTTTAAAAATTAGTAAAGGAGTTGATGTTTATGATTGGAGGCATAAATTTATAGAATATGAGAAAAGGGGGAAGTAAGAAAATGGAGGTAGTATATAATGTAAAATATAAATTTAAGACAAAAGATAATATTACAAAAGATGAATTTAAAAAAGTATTTAATTTGAAATTGCTAAATGTCATTATGAATTTAGAAAATCAAGAGTTATTGTTAAAAAAATCTTGATAATGTTATATAATATACTTGTATTTCTTATCACAAATAGTCATTTCTCGATAGTATTGGAGGAATGGCTATGATAGAAAAGGTAGGTGTATATTGTAGATTATCTGATGAAGATAGAGATAAGATAAATAAAAATGATGATAGTGATTCAATAGTAAATCAAAGAAGTATGTGCTTAAAATATGCTAATCAAAATGGATGGAATGTTGTAGATATTTATTCGGATGACGACTTTTCAGGAGCAGGTACTTATAGACCTGATTTTGAAAGACTAATAAAAGATTGTGAAAGTGGAAAAATCAATTTAGTTTTATGTAAAAGTCAATCAAGATTTTCAAGAGATATGGAAGTAATTGAAAGATATTTACACAATAAGTTCATTGAATGGGGAGTTAGATTTGTAAGTATTGTAGATAATGCTGATACAAGTATTGAATCTAACAAGAAATCAAGACAAATAAATGGACTAATCAATGAGTGGTATTTGGATGATTTATCAACAAATATAAAAAAATCATTAAAGAATAAAAGAGAAGATGGTCTATTTATGGGTAGCTTTGCTCCTTATGGTTATGATAGGAGCGAAGAAGATTATCACAAATTAGTAGTTGATCCTGTTGCTGCCGAAGTTGTAAAAACAATATTTAAAATGTATGCTGATGGGAATGGCTATTATAAAATTTGTGAGTATCTTAATAACAATAATATTCCACCTCGTTCAGTTTATAAAAGACAAAAAGGTAGCAAATTTGTATGTTCTAATTGTGATTATAAGACAGTTAGATGGAATCCTGATACGATCGCTCAAATGTTAAAAAACGAAGTTTATATTGGTAATTTAGTACAAGGTAAAATAACTTCTATGGGGTACAAAGTTCACAAGTTTAAAAAAGTAGATGAAAAAGATTGGTGTAGAATAGAAAATGCTCACGAGCCAATTATTGATATGGAAACTTGGAATAAAGTACAAAAAATATTAGGTACACATCAAAAGCCAATTAAAACAGGAGAAATACACTACTTAACTAGAAAAGTTTATTGTAGTGAATGTAGTAAAGTATTTATGAGAAATGTATATCATGTTAAGGGCGAAGAAACAGGTAAAAGAGCATACTTACAATGTAAGGGTGCAAAGAAGTATCATACTTGCGATAATAACAAAGCAATTAGAATGGATGAGTTAGAAAAAATTATAATTGATGCTATCAATGATTTGCTAGACAATTACTATGATAAAAATAATTTGCAAGAACTCTATAATAAAAGAAAAGAACAATATACAAACAATTATGAAACAATAAAAATTTTAGAGAAAGAAAAGCATAACCTTGATAAAAAAATAGAAGATAACAAAGTCTTTTATAGAAATCTTTATGAAGATAAGGTAAAAGGAACTATTACAGAAGATATGTTTTGTATGATGTCAGCAGATTATTTAAGAGAAATTGAAACTATGACTAAACGAATAGAAACAATAGATAATGAGATTAAAAGTTTAGAGATAGTTAAAGAAGAAAGAAAACAAGCTGATGAGATCTTAAAAAAATATAAGCATATTGATAAGTTAAATAGAGTGATAGTAGATGAGTTTATTGATAAGGTTTATGTTGGATGTTATAACAAAGAAACAAAAACAAGAGATATAGAAATAGAATGGAACATTGAATTTTAAGAAATAATGATATTTTTGGACTTTTCCTATTCCTGCACACGGTGGCTCTGACCCTGGTTCTTCTAGTGGCGATATAGTTGAAAAAGATTACACTTTAAAGATTGCAAATTACATGTATAATCGCTTTAAAGAACTTGGTATCCCAACTTTTATTACCAGAACTGGTGATACCACATTAAATCCTACTGATAGAATAAACACCATAAGACCTTACGTAACAAGTAGTGATGATATAGTTATTTCTAATCATTTAAATGCTGGTGGTGGTGATGGTGCTGAAGTTGTATACGCATTACGTAATAATGATACTTTAGCTAGAAGCATCTTGGATAATATAGAATCTACTGGTCAAAACATAAGAAAATGGTATCAAAGAAAATTGCCATCTGATTCAAGTAAAGACTATTATTATATAATAAGAAATACTTCGCCAGCAGAATCAGTGCTAGTTGAATACGCATTTTTAGATTCTCCAAAAGATGACAGGCAACAAATAAAAAATGATTGGGAGAAATGGGCCGAAGCGGTTGTTAAAGCAGTTGCGGAATATAAAGGGTATAATTATTCGGCACCTGGTGAAAACACCGTAAATGATACTTATACCGTTCAACGTGGTGATAGTTTGTGGTCGATTGCAAAAAGATTTAACGTTGGGGTAAGCGAACTTAAAAGTGCTAATAATTTAAAGTCTAATTTAATAAGTGTAGGTCAACAACTAGTTATTCCTGGTGTACCACCATCAAACCAAACAAATACTACTTACGTGGTTCAGAAAGGTGATAGCTTGTGGTCAATAGCAAGTGCTAATAATACCACGGTAGATGAAATTGCAAATTTAAATGATTTGGATACTAACACCATTTATGTTGGGCAAGTTTTACAAATTCCTAATTCTGGTGATTTAGTAGATCAACCAAGTGGTGATACGGTTTATGTTGTACAGCGTGGTGATAGTTTGTGGTCGATAGCGCAAAGATATGGAGTTAGTGTAAACGCGCTTAGAAATAAAAATAATTTAACGAGTGACGTATTAAGTGTTGGGCAAACATTAGTAATACCAGCAGACCCAGAAAGTACTGGAGAAGATGATTTCGTTAGCGACAGCGAAACTACGTACGTAGTAAAAGTAGGAGATTCGCTTTACTCGGTAGCTAATAGTTACGGAATTAGTGTTGATGAGCTAAAAAGGGCTAACGGCATCATGGGAGATATAATTACGGTTGGACAGATTTTAACCATCCCACAAGCTCAGAATTCTACTTCAAATTTATACGTTGTAAAACGTGGTGATAGCTTATGGTCTATTTCTCAAAAATTCGGAGTTAGCGTTAATTCAATTAGGATGATAAATAATTTAAGCTCTGACGTATTAAGTATTGGCCAAACGTTAATAATACCATAAAAAAACTTATCAATTGATAAGTTTTTTTAGTATAATTCTTTGCATACTCCTTCGGCTGGCTCGTAAAAACAGTGGTTTTTATATCTTCCCGCGTTAGCTTGATTAAACCAGGTTGTTTTGCATGTGTTTCCACTTCCTGGCGCGTAAAACCATAGGGAATTCGTAGCAGGATGAAAGTATTCACCCCTAATTACTCGTTTAGCTAAATTTTTTTCAGCCGTAGTTGATGAGCTTTGAAAAAGAGCACTATCAGTTCCCGAGAATCCTCCTGGGGACTGGTAAACCATGTCAGTTATGGTTCTTACGTCCTTAAAATCAAGACAATTGGCTATTACTCGGTTAATCCCAACATTACCTACCATCAGCATTCCTAAATTTCCTTCTCCTAAGGCTTCGGCTCTCATTAACCTGGCAAGTAAATCTAATTCTTTTTCGGTATATTTAACTACCATATAATCACCCATTATACTATATGCATAAAAAAAGAAAAACTTTAGTTTTTCTCTTGCACGTTTACGTTGTTTTCCTTAATATCTTCATTGTTAGCTTTGTTATATGCCATTATAATTGATATTACAAGAAATACTATTCCCAAAATAATGAAGACTACGTCACGTGTTATTCTTTGTCTTAGTTGTTTTTCTTTAGCTTCTTTAACTTGTTTTTCAAAAGTCATTTAACCACCTCATTAATTATATAATAACATATATTTTAAAGTGGATAAACATTATTATGCGGTTATTAGAAGTTTTTGACCAATAGAAAGAAGGTCGGTTGTAAGGTTATTAAGTTTTTTAATTTCTGCTACGGTAGTGTTATATTCATTTGCTATTAGCCATAAACTATCTCCTTTTTTAACAACGTATGTTATGTAACTGCTAGAGCTTGGAATGATTAATTCTTGTCCTATTGAAAGTAAGTTAGACGTTAAGTTATTAACCTTTTTAATTTCGTCTACCGTTGTATCGTAACGGTTTGCGATTAGCCATAAGCTATCTCCCTTTTTTACCGTGTATTTTATTTGATTTGTGTTTTCTTGAGTTGGAATAATTAATTCTTGACCAATAGAAAGAAGATTAGAAGTAATGTTGTTAGCTTTTTTAATTGCCTCTACCGTAGTATTATTTTGGTTTGCAATTTTCCATAAACTATCACCTTTTTTTACAATGTATATATTTTCGTTATTCCCCTGTGTGTTATCACCATCATTATTTTTTGTTGGTAATCTTAATAATTGACCGATAGCAAGCGTGTTAGACGTTAAGTTGTTTATTTTTTTTAATTCATCAACGCTGGTATTAAACTTACTTGCGATTGCCCATAAGCTATCACCCTTTTTTACGACGTAATAATCCTCTTCATTTGCTGGGTAATAAGTTACCCCCGTGTAATCCGCTATTGCCTTTACTACACCCTCCGCCAAACTTTCGTAGTTATTTTTAATTAGTTCGGCATCTTTTGTGGATAAAACGGAGCCGTAATCAATGATGATGGTTTGGTTATTAGCGGTGTTTCTAATTAGATACTCATCATCTAAAGAGGTATCATCGCTGTTTCTTAGCTGGTAATATTTATTCACGGTTTGACCGGCATTTTCTAGTTCTGAAGCTATTTCGGAAGCTAACCTGCTATTATTTCTTAACGGGTAAATTATTTCTGCACCACTCGTATTTGTTCCGTTTAAACGGTTAGAAATTACGATGATGTTATTACCGGTTCCGTATTTATTTTTAATTATATTTACTCTTTCTTGTAGTGTTAGTGTTTCGTCACTATCTCTTACTAAAAAATTATCTATTCCAAGTTCGGTTAAACGATTATTAATGTACTTTGATATTAATAAATTATAATCTTTTTCGGTTATTCCGTTTCCGATGCTCCCCGAACTATTTCCTCCTTCTTCGGCATTAATAGCAACCTTATAAGCCATGTTATTTCCTCCTAAGATATTTTATGTAAATAAAATCAAAATAAAACAAATATAATTATGGTGTGGAGGTGGATTATGTTAGCAATAGTAGCATCTGGTAATGATTGTGTAGATGAGTTTTTAAGAAAAGTTCCAAAAGAAACATGTAAGGCTCCGATAGGTACTAAAATTTATAAATGTAACTATAAAGGCCATGATTTTCTTGTTATGGTTACTGGATATGGAAAATTAAACATTGGCGCTTCTTTAATGTATCTTACCCAAAATTATCCGGTAAAAGTCTTATTTAACATTGGTAGCGCGGGAAGTATATCTGATACAAATGAAATTTTTTGCGCATTAATTCCGAAGGGGGTATTGTCATTTGACGTAGACTTTACCCAAATAGGATATTTTCCAGCACAAATTCCGGGAGAAAAGAAGCACCTTTTTGAGGCTAACGAGGATTTGATAGATTGCGCCAAAAGAGCTTGTGACTTATGCGGTAATAATTATTCTAATGATTTTTTAGCGTCTTCGGATATGTTTGTTTGTGATAACCGTTTAGCGATGAGTATTAGAAGGGAATATGCTGCGGGTGCCGTTGATTGTGAGGCTTCTTGCGTGGGACAGTTTGCTTATCAAAATGGTATAGCGTTTGTCTGCGTCAAAGTTATTTCTAATTTTGCTAATAATAATGCAGTAAGACAATTTAGAATGTATGATGAGCAGGCCAAAATAAACGTTCAAAAAATAGCCTATAAGTTTTTAAAAGAATATTATGAGTAGTATAAAAATTAGATTTTTAAATAAAATAGTAATGGTGATATTGTGAAAATAAATTGGAAAAGATTAATTATGATTATACTTATTACTTTTATCGTAGGAAGCTTCTTTAGTATCTTTACGATGAATAACATGGACACTTATAAAGAACTTTCAAAGCCGTTTGAGGTTCCGGCAATATTGTTTCCCATAGTTTGGTCCGTTTTGTACCTTTTAATGAGTATTTCCTGTTATATCGTATCCGTTTCAAATGATAAAAGCAGAAACAAAGCTCTAACGGTTTATGGCGTTCAGTTAGCGTTTAATTCGCTTTGGAGTTTAATATTTTTTGGATTTGGAAATTACATCTTAGCTTTTATTTGGATTATCATATTAGACGTTTTAATTATTTATATGATAATAGAGTTTTATAAAGTTAATAAAACCGCGGGCTTACTACAGATTCCATATTTACTATGGGCATTATTTGCCAGCTATTTAAATCTTATGATAGCAATAATGAACTAGCAAGTAGCTAGTTTTTTAAGTTTTGTACTATTTTTTGTGCTATTTTACTAAAAATGTTATATAATATATCACACGGGTAGGGTGATTTGGATGAAGTACATAGAATTTAAGAATGTCAATAAGATTTATCAAATGGGAGAAGTTAGTATAAAAGCGCTTAATAAAACTTCGTTTGAAATAGATAAGGGAGAGCTAGTTGTTATATTAGGGCCATCAGGAGCGGGAAAAACTACTTGTCTTAACATTTTGGGTGGCATGGATTCAGCAACCTCAGGAACTGTTTTGGTTGATGGTAAGGACATAACCAAGTATAACAATAAAGAATTAATCATGTATCGAAGAAATGACATTGGTTTTGTTTTTCAGTTTTATAATTTGGTTCAGAATTTAACAGCCCTGGAAAACGTGGAATTAGCGGTTCAGCTATGCAAGGACCATTTAAATCCCGAAACCATCTTAAAAAAGGTGGGACTTAAGGAAAGGATGAATAACTTTCCTTCTCAATTGTCTGGGGGAGAGCAACAACGTGTTGCAATCGCTCGTGCCATTGCTAAAAATCCGAAGTTACTTTTGTGTGACGAGCCAACTGGTGCCCTTGATTATAAAACCGGAAAACAAATATTAAAGCTTTTGGAATCTACGTGTCGTAACGAAAAGATGACGGTTATAATAATTACTCATAACGCGGCGATTGCACCAATGGCAGATAAGATAATAAAGTTCAAAAATGGTGGGGTAGAGGACGTTATTATCAATGAAAAACCAAAAAGCATCGATGAAATAGAGTGGTAGCATGATGAAAAAAAACAGAATTACAACCACCAGTGTAAGAGAAATAAGGTCAACCTTTAAAAGGTTTTTATCACTTTTAATAATGAGTCTTTTAGGTGTTGGAGTGTTTGTTGGAATACAAGCTACTGCTCCAGACATGATTAACTCATTAGATAAGTATTATGATGAAAATAACGCCTACGATATAAAACTTTTATCAACTTTGGGAATTACTGATGATGATATAGATTACTTAAACACTCTAACGTGGGTAGATAAAGCTTTTGGTTCTCACTCAAAAGATGTTTTATTTAAAACTAACGAAAGTGAGTACGTCATAAAAATAATAGGATTAACTAGCGATATAAATAAAGTATCTTTATTAGAGGGTAGGATGCCTAAAAGTGAAAATGAAATCGTTGTTGAGTCATCTATGTTAAAGAAAAATAATTTAAAAATAGGTGATTTCATAACCATAGACGACGATGATTTGAAATCACGAAAATTAACTATAACCGGAACCGTTAAAAGTAGTTTATATATTACCAATCAAACCACTACCACGGACCGTGGAAACACTAATTTGGGTACTGGTAAAATTAGTTATTACGCTTATGTTATGGATGATGCCTTTAAAATGGATTATTATACTGAAAGTTATGTTTTAGTAAAAGATGCTAAAAAATATGTTACTAATGATAAGGATTACGTAAATGCGATAGATAATTCATTAAAAGAAATTAATAAGGGAAAGTCATCAAGAGAAAAAATAAGGTATGATCAAATATATAATCAAGTTAATGACGAGATAAAAAAACAAGAAAATAAAGGTTTCGAAGAATTAAGTTTTTATGAAAGAAAACTTAATGATGCTAATAACGAATTAAAAAATGGACAAGCACAGCTTAAAAACGCTAAAAATACCTTGATAAAAAGTGCTGAATTGTTGGATAGCAATAAAGAAAAATTGGTTTTCGCAAAGATGGAGTTAGATAACGCAAAGAATACTTTGGATGAATCTAAAAAGAAAATAGATTATGGTTATGAACTTTTAAGTGAGGAATTAGAAAATTATAATCTTGATTTGAATAAGTTGGATAAAATATCTTTTGTCATGGATAATCCTTCAAAAGAAAACGTTATATCAATCATTCCAAATGACCTAGAAAATTATGATGAAATTATTAAACTTATTGATAGAGTTTATGAACTTGGATTAGATGAACAAATAGCTCAAATAATAGATAATCCTTTAATACTTGATAATCTTGTCTCAATGATTCCCAAGGATGATCCTAATTATGAGAAGATAAGTAATCTTGTAAATGTTGCCAAAGAAATTATTACGGAATTAAAGGAAGCTAAACAAACCAAAGAAAAACTTGATTTAGCAAACATTGCTTATTTATCAGGTAAAGAGGAATACGATTTAAAATATGCCGACTATCAAAACGGTTTACAATTATATAATAAAGCGTTAAAAGAATATCAAAGCGGGTTAGGAAAATATAATGAGTCTTATAACAAATATAATAATAATCTTAATTTATATAACGAAATGGTTCAAGAATATAACGCTAGTAAAAGCTTCTTTGAAAGTGAAATAAATAATGCTAAAGAAAAACTAAACCAGATACCACAAGCTACTTGGTATGTTTATGATAGATTAGATAATTCTGAATATTCTAATTACATTGATGATACAAAGAGTATTTCTAATTTGTCTAAAGTTTTTCCAACTGTATTCTTTATTGTGGCGGTTTTAATAAGTCTAATTTCTATGTCACGAATGGTTGAGGATGACCGTACGCAAATTGGAACTTTAAAATCTTTAGGTTTTAGCAACAAGCATATTTTGTTTAAGTATTTACTATATTCTGGAATAGCTACCATATTTGGTGGTATAATTGGTTCTATTTTAGGCTTTTTTATCATTCCTAAGTTAATATGGAACATTTATGCCATGCTTTTTGATATTCCAAACTTCGTAATCAAATATGATTTAACTTACATGATTGTTGGTATTGTTATTGCGATTGTGTGTATATGTGGTACAACATTATTAACCGTTATAAAAGTAGTGAGAGAAAAGCCTTCGGATTTAATGAGACCAAAGGCTCCAAAAGCGGGTAAAAGGGTCTTGATTGAAAGGATACCTTTCATATGGAGACGGATAAAATTTTCTAATAAGGTAACTATTAGAAATTTATTTAGGTACAAAAAAAGAGTTTTAATGACCGTGGTTGGAATATTGGGGTGTACTTCTCTTATGTTATCCGGATTTGGTTTAAGAGATTCAATAGTTGATATTCCTAAAACTCAATATGGTAAAGTTTTTAACTTTGATGATATGATTTATCTTGAAAGCTCTGTTACCGAAGAAGAAATAAATAATATTTTTAATGATAAAAGGATAAAAAGTTATACGGTAACAAACATGGTAACTGGTTTTGCAGAAGATTATAGTATTAATATTTTTGTTCCGGATAATGTTAATGAACTTAGTAATACAATGAAGTTAAACGAACTTAATACTGGTAGAACACTTAACATAAAAGATAACGAAGTAATTATTTCCGATAAATTGTCTCAGCTAACCGGTAAGAATAAGGGAGATTATATTACCATTAAAGACAATGATGGAAATAATCACGAATTTAAGATTTCTGCCGTATGTGAAAACTACGTTGGACATTATGTATTCATGAATAAAAAAACTTATGAATCAAATATTGATGATTATCATACTAACGTGGTATACATAAGATTGAGTAACTTAAAGGAAGAACAAAACGTATTAAAAGATATCATGAAAAATGATAATGTTATGAGTACTATGTCTATGTCTTCTACGATTAAGACGGTGGATGACATGTTAAAATCACTTGATAGTGTAGTGTTTATATTGATTATTTTGTCTGCTATCTTATCATTTGTTGTTTTATATAACTTATCGTACATAAACATTAGCGAAAGAAAAAGGGAAATAGCTACTTTAAAAGTGTTGGGGTTTAAAGATAAAGAAGTTGATAATTACATAACTAAAGAAAACATAATATTAACTATTATAGGAATTATATTTGGATTATTATTTGGTGTTATATTAACTAATTTTATAATAAATACGGTTGAAATTGAAATGGTTAGATTCATCCATCACATTAATATAATAAGTTTTGTTTATTCAGCTTTAATGACCATTATATTTACCGTTATAGTAAATTTCATTACTCATTTTACCTTGAAGAAAATAAACATGATAGATTCCTTAAAAAGTGTAGAATAAAAAATAGTTTGCTTTGCTTGCAAACTATTTTTTTAATATAATTATTGGTGATTTTGCAACTTTATCTATATCAAATGCTGATGAGTCACTATATGACATTTCTCTAAAAGGAATATCTAAATTGGATTGCTTTAATTCTTCTGCTATTTTCATGAGACTATTATAATCTCGAACTATTTCTTCATAGTTTTCATCACTTAAAATTTTTAGTTTCAAAGATTCGATAAGAGAAATTAATCTTATGTCTACAGCTTTGATTTTATCGGGAGTTATTGTTTCTAATGATACGTATTCATTACCATAATTAGTACTATTTCTAAAAGCTTTAATGTCGCTAGTTACTGAAAAGTCAACCAAATAACTATTAAATGGATTATATTCATCTTCGTTTTGATATAAGTCTGTTAATCCGAAAACAGATAGAGAAACGCCATTTCTTCCATTAACATGAGAACTGGTATCATCCATTAATTTAAGAAAAAACTCTGAATAGTTTTTAATTTTTAATTTATTTAATTCATCCAATGATAAAATACCATGTTTTATTATTGAGCTTGCTACATTATAGCTTGTATTATGATGATATTTAGCATTTTTTACGTACTTTTTTGATGCTTTAAAATCACTTAGCAAATCACATATATATTCTAAGACGTATTTCTTTTGTAATACTATATTGTTCATATTATTTCACTTTCGTGTTTAAACATTTTTGCTTGCTTTTTATAGGTGGCTTGGTTACTAATTCATAGGTATCATCTAATATCATTTTTTCCTCATTAGTTGGAATTACAAACACTGGCACTTTAGAGTCTTGAGTTGTTATAATACCACTATGAATATCTTTAAAACCGGCGATTATATTATTCATTTTCTCATTAAACTTACTTCCTAATGGTTTGGCAATTTTATCTAGTATACCTTTTCTAACAACCATTGAGTTTTCTCCAACTCCCGCTGTAAATACTATTGCATCAACGTTACCATCTAGTTCAAAATAGTAGCTACCAATATATTTAATAATAGAGTTTTCAAACATATCTATTGCTAATTTGGCTTTTTTGCTTCCATTAGCAGCCAGTTCTTCTAAGTCTCTTAAGTCATTTTTTCCAGCTATTCCTAGTAAACCGCTTTTTTTGTTTAAAGCTTCGTTTACTTCATCAACACTCATGTTTCTTTCATGTGAAATGTAATCAATTATTGATGGGTCTATATCACCTGATCTTGTTCCCATCATTAATCCGGCAAGTGGCGTAAGACCCATCGTTGTATCATAACATTTGCCTTCTTTTATGGCGGATATACTAGCACCAGAACCAATGTGACATATAATTAAATTTACGTCGTCTTTTGCTAATAAGTTTTGCATAGTTTTTGTTATGTACTTGTGACTTGTTCCGTGAAATCCATATTTTCTAACACCATTTTCTTCATACCATTCGTGTGGAACTGGGTACATGTAGTTTTCTTTTGGAATGGTTTGATGAAAAGCAGTGTCAAAAACTGCTACTTGCACAGCGTTAGGAATGATTTCTTGCATCCTAATAATACAAGCAATTTCTCCCGGATGATGTAACGGACCTAGTTTAGTTAAAGAACGAATGCTATTTAGCGCTTCATCATCTATTATTACGGATTCGGAATAAAATTCACCACCATGTAGTACTCTGTTTCCAACTGCTTCTATTTCATCAATATTGTTTATAAAGTGGTTTTTTAGTAATTCAGTAAGCATAACGTCAACTGCTTCTTGGTGACTTCTAACATAATAATCATGTTTTATTTTATTTCCGTTATCATTTAATAAGTAAAAACTATCTTTTTTTCCTATTTTTTCAACACAACCACTAACGATTACTTTTTCTTCTGGCATTTTATATAGCGAAAACTTTAATGAAGAACTTCCCGCATTTATGATTAGATATTTATTCATAATAATCCCCCTATTAATTGAAACGTGATTTATTCTAGCATATTTATGTTAAATAATCAAGGTTTAGCAAAATTAATCATGAAAAAAGAACTAGTGATATAATTTTTATGATTAGTATTTATACTATCTAGCTAACTATTTAAAAAAATTACTAACCTTTTAATTGTTATAAACACTATATAGGTGAAAGGCGTGACTAACTATAAGAAGTCAAGACATTTTTTTGAAAAATCCTAAAAAGATTTTT
>CAMMVQ010000015.1 GCA_946500425.1 uncultured Mollicutes bacterium
TTTAAAAAAATTAATCTTCTCATATGTTTCCTAACTAAAACTCAAAAAAGCAGACTGAATTTGAAAAAAAATTAATCCTCTCATATGTTTCCTCGCTAAAAGGCACTTTTACGAAGTGTATTTTCAAAAAAAATTTAATATTTGTATTTTTTTATAATATTTTCTATTTCTTTTAAGTTATATTTTGATTTATGTTCTTTAATGTAAAATGGTTTATTACTGATTTCATTTACTTTGTATTCAAGTATAGTAAGAGTAATGGAATAGGTAATTAGATATTCAGTTGGTTCTATAATTTGTAAATTGGTATGTAGAAGAACTTTAATTTTTCCTTTTTTAGTTTTGTAAGTGTAGTTTTTAATAAGTTCTATTATTTGGGGATTAGGTTTAAGTTCTTCTAAGATTTTAAATTCAAGCATAAAAAATGTCCTCCTTCCTAGAAAGAGAACATTAAAGTTTAATATTTATATAAAATAAAAACTTACAAACCATTATAGTCCGTAAGTTGTATTCAAATGGAGCGATTGATAAGAGGGTTTTAAACCTTTTATCAAAAAAATATCCCTCACTCGTTGAATAAATTATATGATAAATCTTATGATAAATCAATGGTTATATAGGAATTTCTTTTAAAATATTGTATAATTTAATTGACATATTTTTTTAGTGAGGAGTACAAATATGAGTGATGAAAAAAAGTTAGTATTACAAAGTGCAATTTGGGATTTACATATTCATACCTGCCAGTGTCCTAAAGCCTCAAGCGAGTTTAAAAAATTAAGTGTAAATGAATACATAGATAAACTAATAGAATTATTTAAAAATTACCCAAGTTTAGAAATGATTTCCTTTACAGATCATAATATAATTTCAATAGATGTTTATAAACAATTTTATTCTAAGAAAACAAATATAAAATTAATTCCTGGTATAGAAATTGATATTAATTTAGATAGTTCTCCAGATGTTAAACATTTAATAGTTTACTTTAATTTAAATGAAAAAAACTTTGAATCGTTTGCAAATTCGTTAAATAAATTTTTAAAAGGAAAAACTCCAATTAAAATTGAAAAACTATTAAACTATTTAGTTGAGCAAAAGATTGAATTTGTTTTAAGTCCACATGCTTTTAAACAAGATGAAAGAGGTATAGATTCGGATTGGAATGCACCTGAAATAGTTAATGAGCAATCACATAAATATATGGATCAATTTTTTTGCTTTTGGGAGGCATCTGGACAATCTTATATTGCTATTGCAACAAAATTTTTAAAAGATTTTGATTTAGAGGATAGAATTTCTGTAATTTCATTTTCAGATTCTAATAATTTTAAAAAGCTTGAAAAATACTTAAATGAGCCAACACAATATTTTAATTGTTTACCATATTTTAAAGGAATTCAATTAGTTGGTACAGATTGTAGGAGAATTGTAAAGAATCCTGAAAAGATTGATGAAAATAATTTAGGTAATTTAATAGGAAAAGTGAATTTTAATGGAATAGACATTAATCTTTCTCCAAAGTTAAATGTGATTGTGGGAGGAAGAGGAAGTGGTAAATCATTATTACTTGATTCAATAGCATTAAATTTGAATCCTAAATTAGATGAAGAAGATAAGATGTTAAAAGAAAATAGAAAAAACTATATAAATAATTTTGATGTTGATGTTATTAATTATAGAGGAACTAGTTTTAAAGCGAATACTTTAAGCTTTGATTATTTTAATCAAGCTTATGTATCTAAAATTTTTGATAATTCTGATCCTAGCCAAGCTATTAGTAATTATTTTAAGGATGAGTTTGAATCCATTAATGATATTGATAAGGATGAAATTTTAAGTTTGTTAAAACAAAAATATAAGGAAAAAATCAAAATAGCTAAAGGTGAACAACTAAATAATATTTCATCTTTATCTGAAAAATATATTATTAGTAAAAATTCAAGACTAAAAATGAATATAGTGAAAAAGGATATTGTTAAAGAATCTCGCATTTTATTTCCAAATTATAGTGATGCAGTTTCTAGTATATTAAACAGTAGAAAAGTAGTACCGAAAGAATTAGTTGACTCTCCTGCTCTAAAGAGAAAAATAAATGATTTGATAAAAGAAATTTATCAGGAAATTTCAGAATATAATTATAAAAATATAATTGCAACAGGTCGAAATTATATAATTAACAGTTATACTGAATATAACAGCAAACTTTCAAAAAGTGAAAAAGCTAAAAGTGATATTGAAGATTTATTCAATTCACATTTAGTAGAAAAACAAAATGCCTATATTAATAGGGTTTCTATTGTTAATTCATTACTAGAATTAAATGATGGCTTTAAATCTTTATATAGTAATACTTCATCCAAAGAAGGTGTTTATAATACAACTTTTATTTTTGAAAAAAGCCTAAATATAGAAAAACCGATAGAGTTTTTTCTTAGGATCTCTAAAAAGTATTTGAGTGGCAAGAAAGTTAATGTAAATAATTTAGAAGATGTCATTAATGCGTTTTGCTACAATATAGATGAATATATAAAGGATTCAAAAACTATTAATAATTATGTAAATGAATTAGAAAATCTTGATAACATGAATATAGATAAAAAAAATACAATTTATTATAAAATAGGAGAAGAAACCCCTGAGGATATATTCAACGCATCTCCTGGGACACAAACTAATATTTTAATGGAATATATTGTATCAAAGGATTCACAAGTACCATTATTAATTGATCAACCGGAGGATAATATAGATAATGAAACTATATTTACTAAATTAACTGATTGGTTTTATACCCTTAAATCAAAAAGACAAATTATAGTTGTTACGCACGATGCAAATATTGTTATTAATTCTGATGCTGAAAATGTTATTATCGCTAACAAGGAAAGTAAAGATAAATTTAAATATGAATTTGGAGCTTTAGAATATGATAATATTCTAAATAAAATATCAATCATTCTAGATGGTGGTATAGAGGCTGTGGAAAGGAGATTAAAAAAATATGGAAGAAAAGAAAATTAGTGAGGAACTTAATAATATCACAATTATATTTGATTCTAAAAATAGCTTCGTTCTGGCATCAAATAATCCTGATTTAGATGGATTAGTGTCTAAAATAGTAAGTATTAAAGATGAATGTGATTTCTCAAAACTAACAGTAACAACTAAGAATAAAGAATTTGATATAGAAGGATTTGAAGGAATATTAAAAAAATCTATATCTACATTCTTAAATGATATAAAAATTAATAAAGAAAATTTACAGAAGGCAATAGATTCGATTCAAGATAAAAATGATATGAAAGGAGAAAGTGAAAATGAAAAATAATTATTTATTAGTCCATGGAAGTTTTGGAAGTCCATTTTCTAATTGGATTCCGTATCTAAGAAAAGAAATAGAAAATAAAAAATTAGAAGTTTACACTCCAGACTTTCCAACAGGAGTTGGTTATCAAAACTATGAAAATTGGTCTAGGTTGTTAAAAACTTATGTTGAAGCGAATATTATAAATGAAAATACAATTATATTTGCTCATTCAATAGCACCTATCTTTATTTGTAAATTTCTAATTGAAAATAAGATTAAAGTTAAAAGACTAGTTTTTGTTTGTGGCTTTAATAATTATTTTGGAATAGATAAAGATTATGATGCAGTTAATGAAAGTATGTATTTTGATAATCTTACAGATATTAAGGATTATTGCGATGACATTGTATGTTTTTGCTCCGATAATGATCCTTATGTAAAATATGATGCTGAAAAAGAATTTGCTGATGCTATAACTGAAAATCAGATTATGATTTTAGGTGGTGGTCATCTAAATTCTGAAAGTGGATACACAGAGTTTCCGGAATTATTAAAATATTTATAACTATCACATGCTAATTGATTATGTCAATTTGCAAGTGTGTTTCTAAATTGTCAAAATTTAGTATCTAACGACTACGACTATTTAAAAATATCGTAGTCTTTTTCTAATGATTTAGTTTGATTATCAGTAATGATTTGAATGTTAGTATCTTCAGTTATATCTTTAATATCTATCGAATCATAGATTTTATTGTCATAACAATCTTTTAATATATTAATGATTTCTTCTTTTTGACTATTGTTTTTTGATAACAATAATTCTCTAAAAAATGATTTGAGTTTCTGAAAGATTTCATATATAAACTTTCTTAAATTATTATATAGTTCTTTTTGTTTTATATAATCTTGTTGCAAGTAATTGTGGTCAATATCTAGATTTTTATACTTGGTTTCTAATTGACTATAGGTAGTAATATACTTAGATAAATTATGATAAAGTGATTCATTTCTTATTTGCTTTTTTACATTTTCACTATACATATTAAAATAATCTAATAGGATATTATATTCTTCTCCATCAATAATTACTTTAGCAGAATTAAATTTTCTTTTAGCATTTGATAGTATTCTTTTAATATCGCTTGATGCTTTTTGAAATTCTTTTTGTTCTCTAAAAGCAACTCTATCAACATACTTAGTAAAATTTTTAAATTGTTTTGTTTCAATATTTTTAATACCAGTATTCTTTTCACCACGTTCTAATTTAAAACCATTATTAATTAATCTTTCATAATATTTATCTTGTAATTTGCTTAAATGTGTTTTGTCTTTAATATATACTCTTTTAGAAATAGAGTATATTTCTTTATTACATCTTTTATCAAACTTTTTAACAAGTGGAATTACTACTAAATGAATATGAGGTGTTTTTTCATCAAGGTGCAAAGTAGCATGAATAATTTGTTCTTTCTTATAACCTAAATCTTCTATGACAAAATTTATACTTTCGGTTGCCCATTTCATCATATCTTCGTGATTCATATTTTTAAAGAACTCTGCATCG
This sequence comes from uncultured Mollicutes bacterium, assembly GCA_946500425.1. GTDB lineage: Bacteria > Bacillota_I > Bacilli_A > RF39 > UBA660 > Aphodocola. Next base: position 4,878 of record CAMMVQ010000015.1, read on the forward strand.
CTAGTAAAAATCATTTCATCAGCAACAACACCTTTAGAATTATTTACAAACTCATAAAATGATTTCTTTCTATCAGATCTGATTGTTTTCATTCTATCATTAAACTCTTTTTGATAATCTTTTGTAATTTCATAAAATTTATTTATATACTTTTTATCACAACTAATTAATTCAATATTATTTTTAGAATCTTCGATTCTAATATCTGGATTAGATTTATAATAATCTTTTGTTCGTTGATTATGAGAACCAATTTGTGATAAATCATTTAAAGTTTTAATACCTTTACTTCTAAATATAGCATAACTCAAATTTTATTCTCCTTTCTTATTTTGTTTATTTGTTTCTAAAATTCTTTTAATTTGTTCTTGATATTTTTTATCATTCTTTAATATTTCTAATAGAAAATAATTAGTTACTTGTTCAGCATTTCTTTCAAAATAATCAAGAATTTGTGATAATACTACTTCAAAAAAGTAGTTAATAAAAATCTTCTCCTTCCTTTTTAGTCAATAAAAAAGAGCAATTTCTTGCTCAATTTATTAATATTTACTTTATTTTATTATTATGTTCTTTAAGATAAACAGCATCAAATTGATTTACATATTGATTAAATTCTTTAAATGATAAACCAGTAGGTATATTAGGAATTTCAGTTAAGACTCTAATATCATTATGTTCTTCAAAACCACTTGTAATTTTTTTAATTGCATCATTTATACTGCCATATTTATGGATTCCTCTTTTAGGTATATTAGAATGTTCAAAATGATACCAATTATCATTATAGTTAAACAATACAAAGCAGTGCATTCTTACTTCTTTATCAAAATTTTCTTCAGTTTCATAGCCTCTATGACAATAAAGTTTATTTTCTAAACCTATTTTATCAAAAAAGTATTTAATTAATTTTGCTTGTTCTATACAAGTGCCAAGACCTGTTTCTAATATTTCTTCAATAGACATTGTTTTATAATTTTCTCTAAAACCTTTTAAATTATTTAAATGTTTTAAACCATATTTATCAACCCAACCATATTCAATATTTATATTCATAAAATCCATTAGTTGAGCATCATTTTCTATATTTTCAAAATTTAACTCATCCTTTAGACTTACAATTTTAGCAGCTGATATAACATCGTTTTTTAATTCTTTTGAATTTTGATAATTAATAAGCTGTCTTAAATAATAAATCATGTCATAAATAGCTAGTCTTTGTGGTAAAAATTCTACATTTACTAACTCTGGATAATATTTTTCAATATATAATTTGATATTAGTATAATCACTTGAATTTGTGTATTGTTCTGTTTCTTCACTTGCAAATTTCCAAGGTTTTCTAATCATTCTATATAGAATATCCAACTCAAAATCTTTTGGAGCATACATTGATCTTTCAAAATCTATAATTTTTATTTTTCCATCTTTATAAAATATATTATCAAAATGTAAATCATTATGAACCAAAACTAATTCTTCTTTTTTTAAATATTTTGAAAATTTAGAAAAAGCATATTCTATTAATTTTTGCTCTTGTTCTGTAAAAACATTTAGTGTTTTTGCTTTAGAATATAGTTCCGTAAATTGATTTTGTAAATAATTATTCCAATCAAAATTTTGTCCTTTAGATTTGTTTGAATGAATACTTTTCATTGCCTCACATAGCTGTTTAATGATATTTTCTCTTTCATAATCAGAAAAAGTATGCCAAACATTATATAAAGAAACTCCATCTATTTTTTCAATTATTTCATAACAATAAGCTACATCTTTTTTGCTAATATCAGAAATATATAGTTTTGGGAAAAGATTATTTCCTGTGTTTTCTTTATAGAAATTAATTTCGTTTTTAAAATTATTTTCATTATCCTCATTAGTACAAATTTTAATAATATATAAATCATTTACTACAAATATAGTATTAGTGAATCCAACATTAATTTTTTTTATTTGAGGATTATCGCCAAATAATTGTGAATTTTGCTTTATAATAGTACTGATTGTTTCTTGCATTATTACACCTCACTTTAATCTTATTTTACCATATCTAAGTATTTATTTGAAGCAAAGTATACTTATCTTTATCGAATTTACTTTGCTTTTTATTGGGTATAACTTGTAAAACTGAATTACTAGATAAGTTATTAATATCAAGTTTTTCTTTATCAATGGTTATAGAATTTATTTTATAATATTTACTTAGTGATGAAATATATTTATTAATATCTTCTTTTGTCTTCTCATTTGATAGGATAATATCTTTTTCATTAATATTAACTACCATATCAAAACAATCGTTTCTAAACATATAACCAATGTTTTCAATTTCTTTTTTATTGATATTAATTTTCTTAATGATAATCTCATCTTTTACTTTTTCTATTTCAATGGAATCAATATATTTTTTGATTAACTCTGATTTTTGTTCTTTGCTAAGTTTGTTCCACAGTCCATTTTTTCTGACATAATAAGATTTATACTTTAATTTTTCTAATTGAAATAGATTAGTATATAGTTTTAATTCTTCTTTATTATTAATATTCTTATTCGCTTGTTTTAAATTATTTAGTTTAAGTTCAGTTTCTTCAATCTGTCTTTTAATACTAATTTTTTCATCTTTAAATTCATCTAATTCAATAACACTATCAACATAGGCTTTTTTAATTCTTTTTAGCTTGTTATTTAATTCTTTTACTATTTTGTTATATCTTTCTATTTCAACAGTAATATCTTCGTTAAAAAATGATTTAAAGTTATTATCTATAAGCAAGTAATAATCTAACATATCGTTTAAAAATAGCATTAAAGGTTCTTCAATTTTCTTTTCATTAATTCTAGTATTACAACAATTACACCTATAGTAGATTTGAGTAGGTTTATTTTTGGAAGTAGTAGAAGAGCCACCCATGATTTTCTTACATTTAGAACAAACTATTTTCTGCATATATACATAAGTGTGTTTCCTAGTATAGTTTTTTAAATTCTTTTCTTTTTGTTTTTGGACTAATTTAAAATCATCTTTATTAATAATGGCAGGGCATACATCTTCAAGTAATATTGTTTCTTCATCTTTAATTCTTTTTCGGTGTTGATAATCTCCTGCATAAATATAATTAGAAAGCATTCTGTCAATCGTTGTTGTTCTCCAATGTCGATTAAGAGCATTTTTATTATTTAATTTTTTTGTAATAGTACAAACTGATAAGCCATTAAGATAGGATTTAAATATATCCTTTACAACTTCACTTTCAATATCATCAATCACTAATTCTTTATTAACTTTTCTGTAACCAATAGGAGCTTTACCACTAAAATGTCCTTTTTTCGCTGCACCAGTCAAACCGAATTTTGTTCTTTCACTAGTTCTTTCAATTTCTAGTTGGGCAAGTATTGTAGTCATTCTAATAAAGAATTTTCCTGTTGCAGTATCGGTATTAATTTCTTCTGATACACTTTCTAAACTAGTATCCGTTTCTTCAATTAATTTACAAATGCTTTCTAAGTCTTGGATAGAACGAGTAAGTCTATCTAGTTTATAGACAATGATTTTATTTATTTTGCCACTTTTTAAATCATCAATCATTTTTTGAAACTTAGGTCTATCCATACTTTTAGCAGAAACACCTTCTTCACGATAAATCTTATAAATTGTGTAGCCTTTAAACTCACATAGTTTTTTCATACTTTCTTCTTGCTCATCTAAACTATGTCCATACCTCGATTGATCTTCTGTTGAAACACGAGGATAAAGTCCAACAATAAAGTTCTTCTTTTCGTTCATTTTTTCTTCTCCTTTCTTTTTGAACGACAAAAAAACAAGAGAGAATTTCCCTTGTGTAAAGAACTTCAAAATACTTAAAATATACGGTTATATATAATTTCCGTATATTACCATTTTATCACATTTTTATAGGAACGTAAATGGCAAGGCAATTACGAAATCAATTGTAAAACTAATGTTTCTAGTCTTTTTATAGTAATAGTATCTAAGCTATCTTTTATATAAATATTATTATCATTCTTAAAGATAAGTAGAATTAAACAAGATAGATTATTACTAATAATAATTTTATGTGGTTCATGAATAGAAAGGTTAGTTTTATCAAAATGAATATTTTTACCATTTATAAATTCTAAGTGTAGTCTTGATATTTTAGGTATCTTGGTAATCTTTTCTTTGACACATAAAGGAAATTCTAATTGTTCTATGGTTATTTTCATTTAAGTAAACCTCCTTTCAAACATGAAAAAATCCCATATCAACGAGTGATATAGGATATTTTTATAAAATAAAACTCACACGAAGTGTGAGTAATTCTCTCAATGGAGCAAGTGAGGAGAATCGAACTCCCGTCTCAGCCTTGGCAAGGCCGCGTACTAACCGTTGTACTACACCTGCATAATAATTGGAGGGGCCAGCCGGATTTGAACCGGCGATCGTGGAGTTGCAGTCCAATGCCTTACCAGCTTGGCTATAGCCCCAAATTAACTAAATTAGCTTAATTAAACTTAACCTTCAACTTTGCAAGAAAATTATAACATAGGTTATTAGTTAATTTCAAGTATTATCAATATATTTTATTCAAAATCTTTAATATGTTTATAACTTTTTTGTTTTAGGAATAAATAATTTATCCATGGTTACCCCTTCTAGTTTAAGAAGACTAATCTTTTTTTCAATTCCTCCAGCGTATCCGGTTAAACTTCCATTTGAACCTACAACTCTATGACAAGGAATAATAATAGAAATAGGATTATGTCCTACTGCCCTACCTATGGCGCGAAAAGACATGTTTTTAACGTTCATTTTATCAGCTACCCTACTAGCTACTTCCTTATACGTAGTAGTTTTTCCGTACGGAATCTCAAGTAATATACTCCAAACTATTTTTTCAAACTCACTTCCCATAGGAGATAAATCCAAACCAGAAAAATCAGGATGCTTTCCTAAAAAATACTGGTTCAATAACCTTTTAGCTTCAATAAAAACATCTAGCTTATCATTTAAAATCATTTCTTCTTTTATTTTTCCTAAGTAATGTTTTTGTCCTTCTATCCACAAACCATTTAACGCCTTACCATCTGAGGCTAAAGTTATGATTCCTATTGGTGAAGTATAATAAGATTTATAAAGCATAATACCTCCAACTAAAACATATTACTATAATAGCATTTAACAACTTTAATGACAACAATCTAACAGAAATTTAAAATACATGTTATAATTATAGTATAAGATAATAAAAGGAGATTAAATGAGAAAAAAGATAAAAGAATGGTTAAAGGATACTGATAAAAAAACTTTAATAGTGTACTCTACTTTAAGAGCCTTAGTAATTTTAATAATGATAATACAAATATTACAAAAAAACTGGGAAGCAGCATTTTTGTGTATTTTAACCCTAATATTATTCTTAATTCCAATGATAATTGATAAGAAACTTAAAATAGAACTTCCTACCCCACTTGAAATTACGATACTATTATTTATTTTTTCAGCGGAAATACTAGGAGAAATTCAGAACTTTTACGGAAAATTTGAGTATTGGGACCTTATTTTACACACGATAAATGGTTTTTTATGCGGAGCGATTGGTTTTTCTTTAATTGACATTTTAAACAGGTCAAAAAAACTTCACATTACCTTAAGCCCTATCTTTGTTTCCGTTGTAGCTTTCAGCTTCTCGATGACAATTGGAATTTTATGGGAATTTTTTGAGTATGGTGCTGATAGGATTGTTAAACTTGACATGCAAAAAGATAAAATTGTCGAAAATTTCTCTTCAGTATACATAAATCCAAACAAAGAAAACGTTCCAATAGTATTAAATGATATTGATAAAACAATTATTTATTATGATAACGGAAACAAAAAAGAAGTTATTGAAGGTGGATACTTAGACTTGGGAAAAGAAGATACCATGGAAGATTTATTTGTTAACTTTGTTGGTGCTACCGGATTTTCTTTAATCGGATATTTATATATTAAAAATCGTGATAAATATAAAATTGTTGAAGGTTTTATTCCAACCATAAAATAAAGAAGGAACTCCCTTCTTTATTTTTTGTATTCATCTTGAACCTTTTCTGGTAAATCTTCAAAGCTAACTTCCTGCCAGCTTACTACTCCCCTAGTAACCATGGTCTTAAGATTTAGATATGCATCTTCTTTTAACACTCTTGAAGTTTTAAATGATAAAGTTTTTTTCTTACCATAATCATCATAAGTCGTCAAAGTATACTCATACTTCATATTATCGTTTGTTTTAAGTTCTTTTACGTATTTATTATCTATTTTCGTATAATAATTATCATTATGATACAAGCAAAAATAGTATAGTAACCCAAAAGCAATTAGGACGATAATACTTATTATAAATACCGGTACTTTTTCTTTAATGTTCATTTTTACCTACCCTTCTTTTATTATTCTCTTACTAGATAAATAAGTAATAACAAAGTATCCACCATAAATTATAATTAGGAAAATAGCCGTCATAACAATTGAAGGTAATAACTGCTCATTACCAAAGGTTTCTAATAAATAATTACAGAAAATGATTCCGAAAATAGAATGAATTATCGCAAGTAAAAGTGGAAACGCAAAGAATATAAAAATCTGATTAAATAATGCCTTATTTATCATTTTTTCATCGGCTCCAAGCTTTCTTATCATATCAAATCTAACTTTGTTATCCGTACTTTCGGATAATTCTTTTAAAGCTATAATGGCCGCGGATGAAATAAGGAAAATAACTCCTAAGTAAAGACCAATAAACGTAACTAAGGCTCCCAAACCAATGCTTGCTTCATAAATTGATAACTTAGTTGAAGCACTAATAATGGTGTTGTTTGCATAAGAGGTGCTACTTGTATCTAACACTAATTGTTCTATTTTATTTTTTCCTTCCTTATCATTTGCTTTATAATTTGCAATCATGATGTTCTGCTGCCTTATACTTTCATTTACCGCATCATCTGGTACGACAAAGAAACCAATATTTACGTGACTTGATGAAATATGAATGAAACCTTTTTGACACTCATCATACTTTGGATGATAAGTTTTGCCTAATAAAGATATCTCAGTATTCTCTTTCAAAGCTTCATTTCTAATGTTAATCCACTGGTCAAAATCTGCTACTAAAACATATTCATCATTATTTAGTGCTAATTGTTTTAACCCATATAATTTAGCAACTTTATTATAATCACTTAACTTAACGAAGGTTTCGGCCGAAGCGTAATCTAGGTATGGATATTTTTGCTTTATTCTATCAAAACTTTTTCCAAGTGTTGTTTGAATACTAATGTCATTAGTTGCGTAAACGTTAAAATCAATGACGTCTTTAAAATATTTATCAGTGTCAAATCCTAATTTTTGCATGGTTTCTTTAACTAATATTTTTGAATCTAAAGCCTGCTCTTTCGTGTAACCATAATCATAAGCTTCTTCTAACGGAACGTCCAAATTCTTAGTAAGTTCGATGTCAACTGGTGCTAATTCTTTTAAGTTAGACGTCATTGAGTTTTTTATTGAAAGAGAACTAGATAAAACACAAATGGTAACAAATAACATTAAACAAATAATGGTCATCGAAAAAATCATCGTATTTACTTTACTACTTACTTGTCTTAAAGTAAAACTATTTAATCCTTTATAATACACTTTCTTTACGTTCATTACCATTTTTAATATTAATCCTGATAAAGACCAAAAAATAAAAAACGTCGAAAGTACCCCTAATATAATTGGTTTAAAAATAGCATCTGGCGTGTTTAAAGCATTAATTCCTACCGTAACTAAATAATAGGCATAGCCTAAGGCTATCACGGATAAAACAAACACAATAATACAAATAACAGGGTTTTTAAGCTTTATCTTTTCAGATTTTTTACTTGCTTGAAGTAAATCTATTAACTTACACCTGCCAATGTTAATAACGTTAAAAATCATTACGATTAAATACATTATTCCAAAGTATATAAACGTTTTAATACATGCTGACTTAGAAAAAATAAACTCAAATCTTCTCATGTCTGCTTCAAACATGTTAGCTACCAAAACACTCATTAGTTGGGATAGTAAAAAACCAATTGCAAGTCCAACTAAAAGTGAGATAACACCAATTAAAATGGTTTCAAAAAATAAAATCATGGAAATCTTTCTCTTACTCATTCCAAGTGTTAAATATATACCAAACTCTTTATTTCTGCGTTTTATTAAAAATCTGCTAGCATATATAATAAGAAACCCCAAAATAAACGAAACAAAAACGCTAACGCCAGATAGCATGTTATTCATAAGATCAATTATTTCGTGTGTCTGTGAAGTAACATCTAAAAGTACCGTTTGACTTTCTATCGCGTTAAACACGTAAAATATTGCAACACCTAAAATAAGTGTAAAAAAGTAAATAGCATAATCCTTAAAACTTTTTCTTATGTTTCTTAACGATATTTTATAAAGCTTCACTGGCGTCACCTCCAAGCAAGGTTACCACGTCTATTATCTTATCAAAGAATTCCTTTCTCGAATCGTCGCCTCTAATTATTTCATTAAATATTTTGCCATCTTTAATAAAGATAACCCGGCTTGCGTATGACGCTGAAAAACTATCATGGGTAACCATTAAAATGGTTGTGTTTAATTTGTCGTTAAGATAGTTAAAACTCTCTAAAAGCATTTTAGCCGACTTAGAATCTAGGGCTCCAGTTGGTTCGTCCGCCAAAACTAATTTAGGATTAGTTATTATTGCCCTAGCAGATGCAACCCTTTGTTTTTGACCACCACTCATTTGGTATGGATATTTATTTAAAACGTCAGTTATGTTTAACTTTTCGGCAATTTCTCCTACCCTCTTTTTTATTACCCGATAACTTTTGTTTTGAATTGATAGTGCAAGGGCAATGTTTTCATAAGCCGTTAAAGTATCTAAAAGGTTAAAGTCTTGGAAAATAAATCCTAGTTTTTCCCGTCTAAATTTATTTAGTTCGTTGCCTTTAAGTTCGGTTATGTCATCATCACCAACGTATATGTGACCAGAGGTAACCCGGTCAATGGTTGAAATGCAATTTAAAAGCGTCGTCTTACCACTTCCTGATGCTCCCATTATCGCAACAAATTCACCCTCATCAACTTCAAACGATATATCATCTATCGCCTTAGTAAGGCTCGATTTGTTACCATAATACTTTTCTACTTTATCTAACTTTAAAATGTTTGACATCTGATTTCCTTCCTTTCACTTCTAACTATACGCTTATAAATGCTAATTGTCGCTTTCTTAACATTACCAAACATTACTTTTTTGTAAGGTTACTTTAATACGCTATAATAATCATTATCAGGAAAAATAATACTAACTTTGGTATACTTACCTTCCTTAGAATCAATACTAATTTGATGCCCTAGTTTCAAACATAGTTTCTTAGCAATGTAAAGTCCCATTCCCGTCGAAGTTCTAACCTTCCTTCCGTTACTACCGGTAAAGGTCTTATCAAACACTTTTGATATGTCATTTTTTGGTATTCCAATACCATTATCATATACCTCTAGAACTATTCCGTCCGTACCTTTAAAGGCACTTATTTTAATTACTGAATTAAATTTCTTTTTTGAGTATTTAATACTGTTGCTAACGATTTGATTAATTATAAACTCTAACCATTTAGAGTCAGTTAAAACCATCATACTATTTTTAGAGGTAACTAATTGTATTTTATTTTCTAATAAAGCGTCTTTATTCTTCATTGCTACGTTTGATATTACTTTATCTAAATTAGTTTCTTTAATTAAGTAATCTTTTTCGGCGTTTTCACTTCTAACGTAATACAAAACTTGCTCTGTATCATCATCAATTCTTTTTAATTGTTCGATAATTTTTTTATTAGCTAAACTCTTGTTATTATGAATCATCAAATTGGCCGATTGAAGTGGTAACTTAACCTCATGAATCCACATTTCAATGTATTCTTTAAAATCTTTTAAGTTTTTGCTATAACATTTTACCTCCTCATTCATGGCTTTATTTATTTCATAAAGAAAATCATAATATAAATTCCCCTCATAAAAGCTTGGTTTTTTAATCATTTCCGTAACTAAATACTTCTTATCTAAAACTTCTAAATTATTTTTCAATTCATTAAAAAAGCGTTTTTTTCTATTGTAATTATAAAAAACAAGTGCTATCATCCAAAATACCATGGAAAAATTAATGGCGTAGATTATTTCAGTATCAATCTTAAAGACTAATAAGATAGAATTAATAACAAAGATAAATAATATAGAAATTAATGCCGTCACCCATTGATCTTTTAAATATTTAGTTAGTTTCATAATAATATGTATCCTTGTCCTTTTCTTGTTTCAATTATATTAGCATATCCTATTTCTTTTAGTTTTGATCTTAGTCTACTTATATTTACGGTTAAGGCATTATCATTAATGTATTCTTCGTTATTCCATAAATCCGTCATTAATTCGTCTCTAGTTACGATGGTTTGCTTTTTTTGAAGAAGATAAGTAAATATAATCATTTCGTTTTTGGTTAAAAGTATTTCTTTTTCTTTGCATCTCATTATTCCTTTTTTAGGAATCAGTTCAATATCCTTATAACTTAATTCTTCTTTAGGCGTTTCTAAACGTTTAAAAATAGCGCCTATTCTTAAAAGCAATATGGTCGGATTATAAGGTTTTGTTATGTAATCATCCGCCCCATAACTCATCGACAACACCTCGTCCGTTTCACTATTTTTACTAGTTACCATGATGACCGGAACGTTACTTTTCTTTCTTAGTTCCATTAATATTATTTCTCCGTTAATGTACGGAATGTTTATATCAAGTAAAATTAAATCTGGTTTAACAATAGAAATTTCACTTAACAAATTTTTAAAGTCTTGAGCAATAATAGCGTTATAACCCGCGTTATCAAGTAATGACTTCAATTCTAAGCAAATACTTTTATCATCCTCAATTATTAATATTTTTTTCAAGTCAATCACCAAATATATTATACCATAACGCAAATTATTCAAACGTTTCAAATTTGTAACATTAAAAAAGCTAACCTTTAGTTAGCTTTTTTATCACCATTTAAATACTTTAACTTTTCGTCTACCAAGTATTTTGATAATGCGTCCTCTATGCTTGGAAGTGATTTTTTATCCAAACACCCGACCATAAAATGTTCTTTTACCGTATCAATCTCAACGGTGCCAAAAACAATGTTAGTTTTTATTTCAAAGTCATTTAACATGTCAGGCGTAATTGAAGTATAAAAGTATCTTCCAAAAAACCTTTTTCTTCCTAAAAGCATTCTTTTATTAGTAAATGCAATAACGGTTGTATAAAAAGGTAAAGTCCACTTGGTATCCTTTTGACCAACAAACGTATACAAAAGCACTTCGTCATCATTTAAGTGTTCTTGAACAACTGATGAATGCTGTTTTATTCTCCATGCTATCGTTAGTGGGTACTTTCTTAAAAACTTTCTGCACTCATCATAAACGTTACGCCCCATAATCATTCACCTAATCCGTTACTTGTAAAGAACTCTTCAATCGTAGCAAGCTCAACATAGCCTTGATTTTCTGCTACTAATTCACCGTTTTGAGTTATCAACACTAAAGGTGTTCCCCACTGTGTTTCGTTCAAATACGAAAACGAATTGTTAAACGTGGTCCAATCATCATTAGAAAACTTATCCGTATCAATATAATTTACGGTTATTCCAAGATTATCAGTAGCCGCTTTTAATATTGGCGTAAACGCCTCACAATAAGTGCAAGTTGGTCTTGCAACCAAAACAACGTTTTTTTCTGGCTCTTTAATCAAGTCAAGATACTCGTCTATCGTAACTTCATTAAATCCAGCGTTTGTTAAAGTAACGTTATCAGAAGAAGTATCACCCTCATCACCTTTAATAGTGGAAAGACCACCAACCGCTAATACTACCGCAACGATAACAACGACTGCAAGGGTTCCTTTAAGGACGTTAAAAACCAATGTCTCTTTCTTTGATTCTTTAGCTAGTATAACCGAATTCATTATCGTGAAAACGGCAATCACTATAACTATTAATAATATGGCAATTAATAAAGCATTTGTCATAATAATCTCCTTTCCTCATAAAGACATTATACTACAAAAAAAGAAGAATTAAAACACTTATAATTCTCCATTCTTCTTCTGTTCTAACATTTTTAAGATTTTTTGTTTTCCGTTTTTTATTTCGGTTATTGAACCGCTTGCGTTAAGGGTATCTATTACGTCAGATACAAAGGAAGAACAATCAATCTCCTTAAACCACGGTCTTTTCTTGGCGTGGGCGTCAACATAAGTTAAATTGGTTGAATAAAGCTTATCAAAAAGACCAGCTTTATAAGCCTCATCAAAACTATTTAATCCGCTAGTAAACATTGCAAAAGTAGAAATCAAATAAACTTTTTTAGCACCACGCCCTTTTAATTCTTGAGCAACTTCCAGCATTGAACCCCCAGATGCAATCATGTCATCAACGATGATTACCGTTCTGCCAGAGACATCACGTCCTAAATATTCATGTGCAACAATTGGGTTTTTACCATTAACAATCTTGCTAAAATCACGTCTTTTATGAAACATTCCAACGTCAGCTTGAAACATATCAGCATAGTATCTAGCACGGTCTACCGCCCCATTATCAGGCGCGATAAAAACAATATCTTTTGCGTCAAAGTCTTCATTCCTGATAAAACTTTTCAAAATCGTATTAGTTGGATAAAAGTTTTCAAACGACACACTAGTTGGAATTGCGTTTTGAATGTTTGGATCATGAACGTCAAAAGTAACTATCGTTTGAACTCCCAAATTATGTAATTCCTGAAGTGCTAAAGCACAGTCAAGCGACTCCCTTCCTTTTCTTCGGTGTTGCCTTGATTCATATAATAAAGGCATTACAACTGTCATTCTTTGAGCTTGTCCCCTAACCGCGGATATAACGCGTTTTATGTCTTGATAATGCTCATCTGGGCCCATGTGATTAGTATATCCGTACATCTCATATATCTGACTATGATTACCAATGTCAGAAATTATATATAAATCCTTATCTCGAACGGTTTCGTTTATGACTACTTTGCCTTCACCATTATTAAACCTAACCTCACTAATCGGGATTATAAAAGAATCTTTACCCCTTCTTCTTGATATGTTATCATCAACTTTCTTACCAAATTCTTCGCAATTTTTCATTACGATTAATCCAAGATCATCTTTAAACTTACTCATTTACACCCTCCAAAAACGTAAAAAACCAACACCAAAAGTGTTAGTTTTTTTAAGCAAAATTATATTGGTATAAATAAAATGAAACAGAAAATAATTTTTTAATTATCACGCACTTCATATCTTTATACCTCTTACAAATTAATTATAACAAAAAACAAAAAATAAGTTAACCCTATTTTTTGTTTTTTTTCAAATATCTTTCTTCTTCGCTAAACACGCAACCACAGTATTTTTGCATGTATAAACCTATTTGCCTAGCTTCATTTTGTCCTTCCCTAAAACCAGGTCTAAAATCACGGTATAAAAACTCAATATTATATTTTTTAGCTAACATCTCACCCGTTTTTTTAAGTAGTTCATGATTTTGGTAAGGACTAATTAGAAGCGTGGTTGAAAAAGCATCATACCCATTTTCCTTAGCATATTTAGCCGTTTTTTCAAGCCTACATAAATAGCAATAACCACACCTGTTATCCAATTTATTTACCACGTTTCGGCAAAACTCCCTTAATCCATAATAATCTTCTACTACTAATGGAATTCCTATTTCTTCATCATATTTTTTTAAACACACTAACCGTGCTTCATACTCCTTAAAAGGATGAATGTTTGGATTGTACCAAAAACTAGTTATGTCTATATTTTCTTCTTTTAACTTTTTAACACAGTACACACTACACGGTGCACAACATGTATGTAATAATAATTTCATTTAAATCACTTCCAAACAATAAATATAATAACATATAATAAAGCACACGTTAATATGCTTTATTTTGAACAACGAAATATATTATTTCATTTTTTTAATAAAATTAAGCCGTTCATCACCAACATACAAACTTTCTTGAAATCTTTTTAAATTAAATTTTATCCATTCATTCCAAGAATCTTCATCATGATAAATTGCAATATTCTTTATTAAATTTCTATACTCATTTCTATACGGAAAATATTGCTTTGTTGCATAAAGTATAGGTAAATTAAGAGGTTTATCTAATTTATTATTCATTAATCCCCAAATTTCAACATTCTGAATTAATCTAGCAAATCTTGTATTCCCATCATTAAACAATTGCAATGCTGCTAATAAACCATGATATATAATTGGTTTAACAAAAATATTATATTCATTATCTAAATTATTAATATTAGAATTATAAAATTCTAAAAATCTATCTATTGCTTCATATATTTGAGTATATAGAATTGGGAAATATTGTATTTTACGTTCTCCATTTTGCCATGAGCCAACAAATTTAAAATTATCTGTTCTTAATCCTCTTTTTTTGCTTGAACTAGTTCCTTTTAAAACATTATCGTGAATATCTACTAATTTATCTTTATTTAACCCGTTTCCATAATTTTCAATCAAAAAATCTATTGCTGCTTTTTTCTCAAAATATCTATACAAAGAAATAAGGAAAGAATCTTCTTTTTCTAAAGATTGATTGTCGATGATATCAGCATTCTTTAACTGTAATAAGTATTTATCAGCAATATTTTGATCCATTGTATATAATTTTTTAACTAATTCTTCATATAATTCTAGAGTATATTCAGTTAAATCTATATTTTGTTTATTAATTTTTAATTTATCTAAATAATTAAAAATATTCATATCAACAACTGGAACTCCAGAATCTATAGCCTGTTTTATTTCACTAGTTATTTTATTAAAAATTTCATCATTAAAATCATTATTCATAAAACAATTTTTCCCCTTGAAATTGTTTTTATATTACCATATCCTATACAAAATGTCAAAAAATCTACACGCTTCTTTTCTTACCATACTTCTTACATATTATCTTTCTTATCATGTCGAACGGAACAACGGTAAATGAAAGAAGCAACATAACTATAAATTCATTTATACTAAGAGGAACCGTTCTAAACATTGAGCCCCCAAAATAAATCATTAATATTTGAACTAAAGTTATAAAGCCAATAACAATGATGAACATATAGTTCTTAAATAAGTGAGCTAGTATGTTTATCCTGCTAGTGTGAGCGTTAAAACAGTTAAATATACCCGCAAAAATAAACAAACCAAAAAACGCTGTCATAAATGATGAATCCGAACCAAAAAGGTTTTTTATAAATGGTACTTTTAGAAAAACAATAAACAAAATAGTAGTATAAATACCCGTTATTAATATTTCGTTTACCATGTAGGAATTCATGATGTGTTCGTCTTTCTTTTTTGGTTTTTCCTTCATGTATTCTTTAAGTGGTGGCTCAAAGGCAAAGGCAAGCCCCGCAAGAGTATCCATTACCATGTTTATCCAAAGCATTTGAATCACCGTAACCGGAGTTTCAACCCCGATAAAAGGTCCTATTATAGAAATACTTAAAGCACATAAATTAACCGTTAACTGAAATATAATAAACTTTCTTATGCTTTTGAATATTGTTCTTCCAAAAAGAATCGCTTTACTTATTGACAAAAAATTATTATCAAGAATAACGATGTCACTAGCTTCTTTGGCAACTTCACTACCTTGTCCCATGGCAAAACCAACGTCAGCTCTTTTTAAAGCCGGGGCATCATTAACCCCGTCACCAGTCATGCCTACCACCAAATTCATCTCCTTAGCCACCCTGACTAGCCTACTTTTATCCTGCGGTAAACTACGTGCCACCACTTTAATATTAGGAATTATTTTTTTTAGCTCAACATCTGTTAAATCATTTAGTTCATCTGACGTAATAACCAAATCACTGGGTTTACTTACTAGTCCTACTTCTTTTGCAATAGAAAAAGCCGTGTCCTTATTATCTCCCGTGATCATAACGGTTTGTATTCCAGCGTCACTAACAAGCTTAATTCCTTCGTACGCTTCTTTTCTTATGGTATCCTTAATGAATACCGCTCCAATAAAGGTTAAATCCTTAAATAAGTTTTCGGTCAAATGAGAACTTGCCGCTAAAACAATAACCCTAGTTCCATTATGAGTTTCATCAGAAATAATTTTTTCTATTTTACTTTTATTAGTAAATAGACTTTTTTTACCCGTATGATCATAAAAGTACTTGCAATTAACTAATATCTTTTCTGGTGCACCCTTAATTAAATTTCTTAAATCACCATCCTCAGTAACGGTAATCATATATTTATTTTTACTATCAAACGGAACCGTTTTTATTTTTCTCACGTAAGAATAATCACAAGGCTTAAAAAATGATAATAGGCTCCTATCCGTGGTATTACCACCAATAATGTTTTTACCGTCATACGAGCTCATGTTATTTACGATTACAGACCTTCTTAAAGCTTCAGCATACTTATCATTTTTTAAGTTGTTTTCCTTTACGTAAACGTTTAAATTTCCATCTATAATCTTCTCACAACTCAATTTTCCGGTGGTTATGGTACCAGTTTTGTCGCTAAACAAAATATTAACGTTACCAGCCGTTTCTATTCCAACCATTTTTCTTACTAACACGTTATTTTTAAGCATTCTTTTCATGTTTGAAGAAAGAACTAAAGTTATCATCATCGGAAGACCTTCTGGTACGGAAACAATGATAATCGTAACGCTTAGCGTTAAAGCGTATATCAAATATTCCATCATCTGACTAAAATTAGTTATGGTACTTATTATTAACGGAAAAGAAAAGTCATTATCTACCACTATCACGGAAAATAAGTAGGAAACGGTAGCCAAAAAAGCCCCGATATAACCCATGGTACTAATTACCTTAGCAAGGTCACGAAGCCTTATTTTTAAAGGACTTTCACTTGGCTTTTCCTGGAGTTCACTTGCTATTTTGCCATAAAAAGTATGCTGCCCAACGTTCGTTACCAAAACGCTTGCAACTCCAGAATAAATTATGGTTCCTCTAAAAACTTTATTATTTTCTTTTATTTCACCATGCTTAAAACTAGTCTTATGAGCCTCTTTTGACTCGCCATTAATCGATGACTCATCAATACTTAGTTCCCCGTTTATAACGACGCCATCAGCGGGCACCCTGTCACCAGACTCTAATATAACAATATCATTCCTAACAACTTCGTCTATTGGAATCTCAGTTATTTTTCCGTTTCTTTTAACCTTGCACCTTAACTTAGAAGACTCTTCCTGAAGCTTATTAAAAGCTTTCTCGCTTCCGTATTCAGAAACAGAAGAGACAAAGGACGCTAAAAAGATGGCAATTAAAATACCAAGCGTTTCAAACCAATCAAAATCACGAAATAAGAAAACTATTTTTATGGCAAGAGCAATTAGTAATATTTTAATTATAGGATCTCCTAATGACTCTATTAAAAGCGAGATAAAACTACTGGATTTAGTTTTTTTTAGTTCGTTAGTACCATATTCTTTTCTACTTTTTAACACTTCATCATTATTAAGACCGTTAGCATTATAGTTGTTCATGATTCCTCCTTAATAAATGTTATTTAAGGATTTTTCAAATTATTATGTAATATGCTCGACAAAATTATTAACGTTTATTTTTTGTTTCCATAAATTACGTATAACATAAACTACTATAGAAACCTATTTTGAAAGTGAAGTGAGAACTTGAAAACCACATTAGATAAACTCCCGGTAAATAAAACGGGAGAAATTCTAGAAGTTGGCGTAAGTCCGGTTATAAAAAAAAGGTTATTAGATTTAGGTATGGTTAACGAAACTAAAATAAAGGCTTTATATAAAAGTCCACTAGGTGACCCAACCGCATACTTATTAAGAGGAAGCGTAATAGCACTTAGAAGTGATGACACCAAACAAATAAAAATCAAACTATCAGGAGATAACGATGGGGCTAACTAAAAATTGGAATACCAGTAAAAAAATTAATTCTAATAATAAAACCATTGCTTTAATAGGAAATCCCAACGTTGGTAAATCAACCATCTTTAATGCCTTAACTAAAATGCACCAGCATACCGGAAACTGGCCAGGAAAAACCGTATCTAGTGCTTCAGGAACATATAAATATAATGAAAAAAAATATAACGTGGTTGACCTTCCGGGTACGTACTCTCTTTTTGCGTCATCAAAAGAAGAGGAAGTTTCAAGAGATTACGTTTGTTTTAGCGACCATGATCTTACCGTAATCGTGTTGGACGCAACCATGATAGAAAGAAACTTAAACCTGGCAACCCAAATAATCGAAACTAATGACAACGTAATCGTTTGCGTTAACCTCCTTGATGAAGCTAAAAAAAGAGGAATTAAAATAAACGTAGAGCGATTAAAAGAGATACTAAAAGTACCGGTAATAGGAATGTGTGCAAACAAAAAAAAAGACATTGAAAGGCTAATTAAAGCTATAGAAAAATATGCTAATAAAAAAAGTAGTAATGAAAACATTATAAATTACGGTGATACCTTAGAAGTGGTAATAAAAAAAATGGAAGTCACTTTAAATAGCATGACGGATAAAAAAAACGTACGTTTCTTCGCATTAAAGTTATTAGAAGAAAACGCTGCGTTTGAAAATGAAATAATTAAATTTTTTAATCTAGATAGCAAGCAAATAGAACTTTTAAAGAAGACGCAAAACGAATGTAAAAAATATTTAAAAAATAGAAAAATAAGTAACGTTAGTGAAATGGTAACCAATAAGATAATTGAAAATAATAGTTTTATAAGTAAAGCGGTCGTTAGTGAAAACGAAAAGAAAAAATATTTATTTGACAAGGTAGTTACTTCAAAAATATTTGGTATACCAATAATGATATTGTTTTTAGCAGCTATCCTGTGGATAACAATATCTGGCGCGAACGCACCTTCAGAGTTTTTGTCGAAAACTTTCTTTAGTATAAATGAGGTTATAAATAATTTTTTAATCAGTATTAACGCACCTGATTTTATTAGAAGTTTATTAGTTGATGGCGTATTAAAAACTTTAGCTTGGGTTATTGCGGTTATGTTACCCCCAATGGCGATTTTCTTTCCGTTATTTACTTTATTAGAAGACTCGGGATTCTTACCTAGAATAGCATTTAACTTAGACCGACTTTTCAGCAAAGCTAAGTGTCATGGAAAACAAGCCCTTACCATGTGCATGGGTTTTGGTTGTAACGCCTGTGGTGTGGCAGGATGCAGAATAATTGATTCACCAAGGGAAAGATTAATTGCCATCCTAACTAATTCTTTGGTGCCATGTAACGGTAGATTCCCTAGTTTAATTGCCATTATAACAATGTTTTTAGCCGTTGGAATATCAAGCTCGTTTAAAGCGGCCTTAATTCTTACCTTGGTTATAATTTTTTCTATCGTAGTAACCTTATTAGTATCCAAAATATTATCTTTAACCGTATTAAAAGGAATGCCATCTTCGTTCGTACTTGAAATGCCCCCTTATAGAAAACCCCAAATAGGAAAAGTAATCGTAAGATCAGTTTTTGACCGAACGTTGTTTGTTCTTGGGCGTGCTATTTCAGTTGCGGCTCCCGCCGGGTTAATTATATGGTTACTTGCCAACATAACGATAGATGGTGCTAGCATTTTATCTTATTGCACTAACTTCTTAGACCCAATTGGTCAAGTATTCGGACTTGATGGAACCATTTTAATGGCGTTTATTCTTGGATTTCCTGCCAACGAAATAGTTATTCCAATCATCATAATGAGTTACATGCAAACCACCTCTTTAACCGACTATAACAGTTTATTTGAACTTAAAAATTTACTTATAAATAATGGTTGGACCATTACAACCGCGATTTGCATGCTTATTTTTACGCTGTTTCACTTTCCTTGTGGAACAACTCTCTTAACCATAAAAAAAGAAACTAAAAGTAAGTTCTGGACCATATTAGCCTTTATTATACCTACCTTAGTTGGACTCTCAATTTGTTTTTTAATAAATCTAATATCAAAAGTGATATAAAAATATATCACTCTTTTTTTATCTCAACCCCAGGATAATAATGTTTTATAATAGTTTTATAATCGTATCCTTTTTCGGCCATTACACCCGCTGCATAAACACTTAGTCCTACTCCGTGACCAATTCCCCTGGTAGTAAACAAAACGCCTTCGTCCATCAAAGAAACATCGAAATCAGTTGAATTTAATCCTAAAAAGCTCCTTAGCTGAACCCCTGTATAATCAGCGTTTCCAACCTTTACTTTTAAAACGTGATTAGTATCATCTCTTTTTATTACTTTAATTAAAGTATCACGGTCAACCTTCTTATTTAAAACCTTAGAAAAATTATCATAAGTAATTAACACTTCATTTTTATAATCAGGTGATTCTTTATCATAAAAAGAAGAAACAGACTTAAGATACGGCACGTTAATACCCCACGCATCATACGCGCTAATGGTATAACCATTACTTAAAGCATGGTGAACGGCATCAATTAACTCACCTTTAAACTTAATGCATAAACCATCCGTTTGTAACACCGCTTCTTTAACCTTTTTATAATACTCGTCATAACGCTTTTCCCATACGTTTTTAAGAAGCTCTTCATCAAAATAAGTTTGTGATGAGTCATCACCAGTTAACCTTCTTTTAGTTTCAAGTAATCTTAAAGCGTAAGTACGAGCTACTAAAGCTTGCGCTTTTAACGCTTCAAAACCATAAGATGCGGGCATTTGTGATGCTACAACCCCTATTAAGTAATCATTAAAATCAATTTTTTTAACACCCCCGTTATTCTTAGATAAAACTATTTGTCTCACAGCATTTTGTTTACCAGTTAAATAAACCGTTCCAATCATAAGACCATTGATTACTAACACAACCTTTTTTCCGTCAAACGATATTTTATTTTTAATTATATAATCACGTACTTTATCTGCTAAATCTTCTTTTCCTTCCCCAAAAAAACTTCCTATCTCACTACTTTCGCCAACCGTTAAATACAACGTATCACCAACTATTTTATAATTATTAAACATATTATCACCATTACTATTTTTTAACGATAACAACGTTTTTATACCAAGTGCATAATTCTTTAACAAAAATAGAAGGATTTTTTGAAGGTGCAAACAAAAATACCTTTTTAACGCACCTAGTTAAAGCAACATAAAATAATCTTCTTTCCTCATCATAATTATTTTTGTTTTTATTAACGTTTAAGTACTTTAATATTTCGTGGTTCATTATCTTGTTTGGAAAACCATTTTTATCATCTTTTAATCCCAACACAAATACGTATTTTGATTGTAATCCTTTAGCTTTATGAACGGTCATCTTACTGTTTTTAACGTTTATTTTAACCCCTTTTAAATCACTGTTATTTCTTCCTAAAACAAAGACCTCATCAACCCTAAACTCTTCTATTACCTCTTTAATAGCCGTATTTAAATCATCATAAAAAACTATTACGACGGGATTAGGAACAGACATGTTAGATTTTATTTTCTTTCTTATTTGTTTTTTATTCTTCATGATAAATTTATTGGCTACCCTTATTAATTCAATTGAATTACGATAAGTATTTCTGAGTAAAAAAGTTCTTGAAAAAGGAAAATAATCATCAAAGTTTATTATGACGTTTAGGTCAGAACCAGTAAAACGATAAATGGACTGAAAATCATCTCCGACCGCAAAAACCTTAGCATTGTTATACTTTTGTATTTTCTTTACCATCATGACCTTAGAGGTTGATACGTCTTGGTATTCATCTATTATAATGTAATCATACTTGGGACAAGATGAATCTAGCTCCTTAACCGCCATGTTAATCATGTCGTTAAAATCAATTAAGTTCTCTTTTTTTAAATACGCCTCATAGCATACATAGCATTTCATTATTTCCTTTAATAATTTGCGATCAGAATAATTTGCGTCTTTTATCATTTTATAAAAATCATTAAGTTCAAAACCAAGCGCTTTAAATAGCCTTATAAAATTACTAACTAAACTTACCATCTGATTTTTATTTAAGCTATACACCCCTAATAAAACTTCATTTTTATATGAGTTTAAAACCACGTCATAAATTATATCCTCGGTTAAAACTTCATTTTTTGATTTTATGATAGAAAGCGCTAATTTATGAAAAGTATAAACGTCAACGTTTCTTTGGGTGTCTTCTTTTAGCTTATTAACCGCTTTATTGGTAAAAGAAAGACATAATATCCGTTTTGGATTGACCTTCAATACGTCCGTTAAATATCTTATTTTTGCTACTATCATTAAAGTTTTGCCAGAACCAGCGGGCGCTAAAACCAAAATATTTTTTCTTTTTGATTTAACCGCTCTTACCTGGTATTTATCTAGTTTTACGCCATTTATACTAGACAAAAAGAAGCTTTCTTTTTTAATCATTTTATTATCACCTAACATATTATTAGCCGTTCATGATAAAAACACCCTAAAAATTAAAAAAAACTAGAAATAATTTTCTAGCTCTTTAAATCTCTTAGTAATTCTTTCTTTTTTAAACAACCGCATTATGTCATAAAGGTTAGGAGTCATAGATTTAGTCGTTAAAGCAACTCTTATTACCATCGAAACATCTCCTACGTGACCCTTATATTTATCCGGACTTTCTTTATATTCCTTTACTTCCCTTGCGTATCCAAACGCTTGTGATAAACATTTAATTTTTTCAAACCAAGTTTGTTGGTCATCATTTTCATCATAGTACTTTTCTACGTATGCATTTAACAATTTTAAGATTTCATCTTTATCATTTATGTTCGTAAACTCATAATTTTTATCATGTTTTTCGAATAACTCATCATACATGTACCAAACAAGCTCTTTAACCTCGCTAAATGACGCGTAATCTTTTCTTGGCTTTTTTTGCTCCCTTTCGATGTTTAAAAGACCGATGGTAAAGTCCTTATACTTATTAATTAAATCATAAAATTCTTGATCATATTCCTTGGTATATTCTACTAACATATCATAAAATTCCGTGGCTTTAATCCTTGATAGATAGTTTTTAGATATGTTCATTAACTTCTCAACATCAAAAAGTCCGCCAGATTTACTTATTTTGTTAAAACTAAACTTAAAGTTATCAATCGTTTTATCCTTGTTAGCATCCCACCACTGTTCAAAGTTAGTGTTGGCAAGCGTCATCAAATAAAGTTTAACCGCTTCGGTTGGTATTCCCTTCTCATGATAATAACTCATCGCTGCTTCGGGGTCCTTTCTTTTTGACAATTTTCTTTTAACACCATTTTCTTCTTTCATTATTGGGGAGATATGAGCATATTTTGGAGGTTTAACACCTAACATACTAAATAACTGCACGTGAACCGGTAGTGATGATACCCACTCGTCGCCTCTTATTACATGAGTTGTACGCATCAAATAATCATCAACTAAATGTGCAAAATGATAAGTTGGAAGGCCGTCTTTTTTCATGATTACGATGTCAACGTCATTTTCAGGAAATGAAATATTACCTTTTACCAAATCTTTAACAACGATTTTCTTTTCAAAATCACCTGGTGATTTTAACCTAATTATAAAATTTTCTCCGTTTTTAATTCTGTCATAAGCATCTTCAAGTGGTATTTTTCTACATTTAGCATATCTTCCGTAATATCCTATCCTGTCTTTTCTTCGCTCCTGTGCACTTCTTATATCATCTAGTTCATCCTTTGAACAAAAACAAGGATAAGCCATTCCTTTTTCTATAAAGTACTTAATAAAAGCGTGATATATTTCTTTTCTTTTACTTTGAACGTATGGTCCGTAGTTTCCTTTTTCTTCTACCTCACTTATGGTCCCTTCATCTATTGTTATACCAAAGTTTTTCAAATCAGTTGTTATCCCCTCTATTCCGTTTTCAACCTTTCTTTCTTGATCAGTATCTTCTATTCTTAAGAAAAAAACTCCACCAGTGTCAAACGCAGCTTTTTTCTCAATGAATGCCGCAAGAAGTGATCCCATGTGTACAAATCCAGTTGGACTGGGAGCAAAACGGGTAACAACCGCATCTTCTTTCAAGTTTCTTTTTGGGTACATCTTTTCATAGTCTTCTATGGTTTTAGTAACATCAGGGAATATTAAATTAGCTAAGTCTTTATTCGTCATAAAATCAATTCCTTTCGCACTTAAAATTATACCAAATATTTACAATAAATAAAAGATAGCTTAAACACTATTGGAGTTGTAAGATAAAAGTAGACACAAAAAAAGATGTGTTTACTTTTTTGT
>CAMMVQ010000016.1 GCA_946500425.1 uncultured Mollicutes bacterium
CATTTTTATTGAACTGCTTTTTATTTGATGTCTACTCTATGGGGTGCAGTCCATTAATCACTGTGCTTTTAAAAACTTTAAATATTATACTGTATATGAAGAATTAATGCAGTGAGTAGTAACATTATATGTGTCTCCAATATTACTATCTATAGCATTCTTATCACCATTAGCTTGAGATGGATTATAATATTCTAACAAATTCATGTTACTAAACTTTCCTGAAGCCTTACCAGTTTCGGTTGCAGCATCACTACCTGATGGTGCGTTATATGTTATGCCTTTCGCACAAACTGTTAAAGTATAAGTTCCCGTACTTGTATCAGCAGATACCTTTACATCATAATCATTTTTTGAAGCCTCTAACTCTTTTAACGCTTCTTCTGCAGTGTTTCCTGCGATTGCTGATGATTTAAGTGACTTATACATCATTTGGTATGACTCAACGAACGAGTTGGCCCTTGATTTTTTAATTGTTGCATTTACTTGCGTTGTTGCAATAACCATGATTATTGCTAGTACTACGATAACCGCCAATAACTCAATTAACGTAAAACCTTTTGTGTTTCTTATTTTTTTCATTTTTTCCTTCCTTCTCCCTTTTTATTTTGTAATAAATCCTGCTAAAAATACATTTTTTCATTAAGTATGTTACTTAAGCGAAAAAAATCGCACAACAGTGACTTATTATCATTACCTAAATATTAACATCATTATAAACTCTTGTCAATATTATTTATCTTGAGAAAAATGTTTTTACGCAGGATTTACACGTGTTATTTTGTGGGGGGTACTACGAATACAAAATTAAAGTTTCAACATGTTATTTCATGAGGGTATTATAAAGCTTATTAATGATCTTCTACTTTTGTGATAATATAAGTCATGCCAATGCTTGAATGACCAAGTAATTAACTAATCGTTTTATAATTCATTCCAATAGACACACAATTAGATACAAAAGCGTGCTTTAGTGCGCGGAAATTAAATTGTAAAACATTTATTTCTTTTAGTAAATTTGAAAAATAATAACAATATAGTTTAAAAATATGGATTTAACAGTATATTATAGAGCAGCAAAAGACAACACGGAAGAAAATAAAGATATAATAAACACCATGAATATATTCTAACGAAACACTATATAAGTTCTTCATACACAGTATAATAATCTAGACTAAAAAGAGCTAAGTTGAAACAAATAATTTCCACTTAGTTCTTTTTTATTTTTAAAATCGTAACTTTTTTAGTACCATAAGTTTTTTCTTTATAAATGACAAAATTATTATACTGATTATAATTTATTAATAATTCTGTTTCACACACTATAATTCCATCCTTGTTTATTAAACTTAAGCAATCATTCATTATTTTTAAAGTTTTTTCAAGTAAATTAGTGTTGTATGGCGGGTCTAAAAAAATAACATCAAAGGATTCTTTGTTTATAAAGCTTTTTAAAGCATGTAAAGCATCATCTTTTAAAACTATAGCATTACTTATGTTTAAAGCTTTTAAATTACTCTTTATAACTTCTATCGCAATTTTTCCATGGTCTACCAAATAAGCCTTCTTAGCACCATTACTAAGTGCTTCAATAGCAAGGTTGCCGGTTCCAGAGTACAAATCAAGAACTACTGATTCTTTTATATATCCTTGTATCATGCCAAAAACAGATTCCTTAACTCTGTCCATGGTTGGTCTTGTACCATCTACGTCAAAACCCTTTAACGACCTTCCTTTATATTTTCCACTAATAACTTTCATTAACATCACCTACAAACATTCTAACACATTGATAATTAAATTTAAATAATTCGTACTCTCCATTTTAGTGATAACAAATATTTTTTCTTTAATATTTATCATACAAAAAAACATTACTATTTATCAGTAATACCTTCTGTAATGTTTTTTATTCTGCCATTAATTTTTATACTTAGCAAATTAATTCTATTTTGAATATCCATGTATTCTTTTAATACCTTATTTTCTATTAATTTCTTTTTTGCGTTTATAAATTTTTCTTTAGTTCCGTATTTTTTGTACGATTCCTTGGCGTCGTTAAACCTTTTTATTATGATCTTTAAATTATCATCTGAATTTATTTTTTCTTTAATAACTAATAATCTCTTAATTAATGTTGTTGTTGCTAGTTCATCAATTATCTCGTACACATTTTCAATCAACGTTATCACCTCAACACATTTATAAATTTACTTACCATATCTATTTTATCAATTATATTATTTAACTTATCAGTCGCTCTAAGTTTATATTTTTCTTTAACTTCGTTTATAAAAACATCAATCATTTCAGGATTACGATTCAGGGTTTTATACCAATAAGAATTAGACCTTAAATACCTTTTATAATCTGGATTAGAATCAATTATTAACTTTATTTTTGTATCCATTAATCCTCAAACTTCTTAAATAGTTGTCTTGGTTCATAAGTATTAGTATTATTTGTTGCACCTTTAGTAGTTAGCCCTTGTAATAGTTCGATTGCTTTTTGAAGGCTACCAATTCCTTTTTGAACGGCGTTCATGTCAACCTTCTTAATTGAATCCATAAGTGACGAAAAGCTAAAAGACTCTTCCTTAGGTGAAGCATTTACGCTTTGTTCCGTCCCTTTAACGTCATAATCCTTCCACACTTTTTCATCTTCGCCATAAAGTGCCCACATTTCATAAAATTTTTGCCAAGTCATATCGCCCTTGTTAACAAATCTTACTAATTCTGGTCTTTTTCTTACAAAAGCTTTAAACTCCTCTTTCATGACAATCACCCTACTATAGTCTATGCTAGTTTTGCCATTTTTTTCATTTGCTTAAGTCTTATTTTATCATCTTTTGACACCCTGTGGGAATCACATATTTTAGAAATTGCCTTATTAAACGTTGTAGCATCTATTTTACAGTTATTTAAGTACTCATAAGTTTGGCTTTGATACTTAATAAAACACTCGCTTATAAGCCATGCCTTGGCCATCATTACGTAGTAATCAACATTATTATCATTATCAAGATATCTAAAAATAAGTTTTAAATAACGTTCTTTAACAAAATAATCAAGTAATAGAACGAAGCAAAATCTAACTTCCCACTTATTATTTGATTTTAGCTTTTTTTCAATTATGTTTAAAAAGATTGATTCATTTTCTGAAACGCAAGTTAAACTAGCACAAAAGCAGTCACAAATAGCCCAATTATCAATTAATTTAAGAAATGAATCTAAGTAAGTTATTAAGACATTAACGTCCTTTATCTTAGAAATTATCAAACCCTTCAAAAGAATCTTCTCATAATAATCATCTTTTACTTCCTTTAAAACTTCATCCACTCCAAACCTAAACAAGTCTTTAGCATACTTTTTTAAAATCGGCATTCTAACACCAATCGTTTCTAAATTAGTATTTATTATTTTATCATTAAAAGCTTTATATGCTAAATCTTTGTTCGCCAAAAGAAAATTATCTACCTTTTCATTCATATAAACACCCTTACATATAATAATTATTAACTACCCATTCATTTAAAAAACTAGAAAAAACAAACATAATTATGAGAATTATGGAAATTGCTAAGAATAATAACTTTTTGTTTTTAACGTCAATTTTAATGGAATTAATTTTATTTCTTTCTGGAAATTTTTCAAACTTTATTTTATCCATGTTATCACAAACCTCTCTTTATATTTACTTTTGAATTAAGCGTGGTTAATATTGCGTTCTCAAATTCTTCGTTTTTCTTTTCTATTCTTTGCTTTCCACCTGGTACTTTAAACAATTCCTCAATAAATGGCTCTTTTAAATTAAAGTCATTATTTCTTTTGGCACTTACGTTTATAACATCATATCCTTTATGATCTTTTTTACAAAAAACCCCAAGAATAACGTACGTATTTTCACTTATTTGACGATAAGTAACCCTAATGTCATTAACGCGTATCCGAAAGGCTTTTTTTACGCAATCTAAACGTTTTCTTTTTCCATAACCACCATTTCTTCTTATTTGTTCAATTGCTTTTAAAACGTCATCATAATATTCTGAACTTAATTTTTCAATGTCTGATAGTATTCTGTTTTTTCCTTCATAAAAATCATAATACATAATTAAAACGCTATTTTTGATATTTTCTTCTAACAATGCATTATTAACATCATCTTTTTTATTACCAGATGAAATAACGATAGCATAGTTTTCTAAATAACTTTTAAGTAATAAATCTTCTTTAGAATCAGAAAGTAAATTAATTATTTTTTCTATTACGTGTAGTATATCTTCACCATACTTTAGCGAATCTAAGAAGATACCAACGTCATTAAAACTATTAAAAGTTTTAATGACTTTTAAATAATTTTCATAGACCGGAGATTTTTTTTCTTCTTTCTTGTCCTCATCTACGTAAACTGGGCTACTATTTGATACCGGTTTTGGTTCTTCAACCGCTAAAACCTTTTCTTGTTTAACAAACCCGCTTAAGTACTCGTTAAGCGCCTTTATTAACGCTTTAGAGTCATCAATCATCTTTACGTTAATCAGGGTTATTATGGCTGATATTTCTCTTGGGCTAAGTGGTTTTTCTTCTTGAATCTTTTTTATTATACTTTTATAAAGCTTAATTTTATCTTTTAATTCTGAGCGTTTGTTAGATAAATATTCATAATCAAATATGATTTTAGAGCACATGAAATAAAGTGATTTAACTTCCATTTCGTAAGCTTCATCCATCTTTTTTTGACGGTTCAACATATTTAAATACTCTTGCTTCAAGGATTCGTTTTTAGAACGTAAAATGGCCATTTTAACAAACTCGGAATCAAGTAAATTAGTGCTATCATCACGCATAAAATTTCTATTTATTTTCCTTATTTCTTCCTGATACTCATAATATTTTTTTAATCCTAAAATAACGTTAATAGCAACGTCAAAGTTGAATTTTTCATCGATAAAAACAACCTCTAGACAATTTTTTAAAACGTCTTCTTGCGTTAAAAACAATAAAACGTTATTAATAATAAACTTCCCTTTATGCGGATTAATTATATCACGAGCCTTTTTCACTTGGCTTCTTTTCTTCGATAACGCTTCTTCGTTTTTAATTAATTCATCTAATTCACTTTTAATTAAACTAATTATATCATTCATCTGATATCACCTATTATGATTATAACAAAACAAAAGAATAAAGTGAAACTTTATTAAAGTATAATTGTCAAGTAATTTAACTTAACGTATTTAACAACTATAACTTTATGGTTTCCTTTATTCTTTTTATAACTTTCTTTTCAATTCTTGAAATATAGCTTTGAGAAATATTTAGTTTTTCTGCTAATTCTTTTTGAGTTATTTCTTTTTCCCCAAAAAGTCCGTAACGTAATTTCATTATTTCTTTATCTCTTTTTGGAAGCTTATTAATTTCTTTTAAAAGTGTCATTTTAAGATCGTTATCTTCTAATTCTTTAGTTACTAAATCTGGCTCGGTTCCCAAAATATCTTCTAGATGAAGTTCGTTACCTTCAGCATCAAACGAAAGTGACTCTTCTAGTGAAACGTCAGCGTTTCTTTTTTTATTTTTTCTTAAGTACATAAGTATTTCGTTATCAATGCACCTGGAAGCATAAGTTGCCAGTTTAATGTTCTTATCCATCTTATAAGTGTTTATTCCTTTAATTAAGCCAATCGTTCCAATACTCACCAGATCTTCTAAGTCTATTTTAACGTTTTCATACTTTTTAGATAAGTATACCACGAGTCTTAAGTTATGCTCGATGAGTTTGTTTTTGGCCTCCACACTACCCGCTTCAAATTCTTTTAAATACTTAAGCTCTTCTTCCTTACTTAATGGTTCAGGAAGTGCGTCAGAACAACCAACAAAAAACACACTACTTACTTTTTTAAACAAGCTTTTAATAAAATCAATTATTTTTTTCATTTTCTATCTCCTTTATAATATTTTCATGTAATAAACAATCTACGCCCTCAATGTTAAAATTATTGTCACTTATACCTACTAATACTTCTTTTGATATAACATGATTATTTATGACTAATTTTTTTATTCGAAAACATTTAAGCAGGCTTTCTTTATTAACCGTCAGACATGGTACCAAAATGGTTTTAGGATGATAACCATTTAATTTATCTTTACTAATAATTATTATTGGTCTTTTCTTATAAGGGTCTTTTAGACCATTACCAGTATCTAAAAAACCTGTTAAAGAAATTGTTTTCCCGTTTAAAAAAGTTAACTTCATCTCATATTTCTTAGCATATTCCTCCTTTAATTTTTTCGTTTGTTTAACGTAAATGAAAGTTATTACGGGCGCACTTAAAATAATTATTAACCAGTTGATACTAACACCAGAATGAAAGAAAATAAGTCCCGTATTTTTATATGAAAGCTCATTATTTAAATAATATAAGAATCCTCCTAAAATTATGCTAACTAAGTATAAATAAATTAAATTATTTAAGGTATACTTAAAATCTTTAAAAGAAAAAGTTATTAATACCATTATTATAGAAATAAATATTTTAAATATAAAAAGAGTAAAAGAACTAAAGTTAATAAATAACGCGATAATACTTATGGCTCCCGCCAGTGCTCCTAATGATATTCTTTTTAAACTTACGTTGCGCTTTAGAATGACAGAAACAGTAAAAAGCAAAATAAAATCTAAAAAGAAGTTTAATAATATTATTAAGTCAACGTACATTTTCATGTTTATCACCTTATTTTAAGTATAAAAAAATGACACTTAAATAAGTGTCGAGTTAAGTATCATGACTAACGTTTAATTTTAATAGCCTTATTGTCATTATGTTTAGCATTTAAAAATTCTTTTATATTCCTATAAAACTTATATTTTAATTTTTCGTAAATTTCCTTATCTAATTTACCAAAACATTTTTTCGCATACCACAAATCATAATTATCAGTGTCTTTGTAAAGTCCCTTGGGACAATTATAAATTTTGTGTCCGTACGAAACATCAAAGTAACCCTCTTTGCTTTCGTGTTTAAGCAAAATATGCACTCTTAAATCTCTATCTATTTCAGAAAACTTAATAATGAACTTATAATGTGGTAAAACCGTTTTTAATAGCCTTGCAAAATAAAAACAGTATCCGTTTGAAAAAGCAAACTCAGTAGAATTTAAAAAGGTACTTGAGTAAAGAGTATAATCACGATTTTTTTGTAAAAAATAATCATTATAAAATTCATCTATCATTTCTTGATGAGCACTTTTAAATAGTTTTAATAAAATGTCTAAATTTTCCTCTAAAAATAAAGTTTCTTCATTCGTTAAAAAGCTCTTTTTCATAGTCTCCCTCTAAACAGACACGTATTATAGCACGAAAAAACACTATTGTAAAATAGTGTTTTTAAAAACTTCTTCTATTCTTTAAAAAGTTTGGAATATCATCATCGTCATCATCGTCGTCTTGAATAAGACTACTCATTCTTGGTTGTTGCTGCATGTTTGGTTGCATAGCTGGTTGTTGTTCTTCTTTTTCTTTACCCTTTTCAAACCCAGTTGCAATTACGGTAACAATAACTTCATCAGTTAGATTTTCGTTTATAACCGCTCCAAAGATTGTGTTTATGTCATTGTTTGAGGTTGATCTTACAACTTCAGCCGCGTCTTCGGCTTCAAATAAAGTTAGGTTAGCGCCACCAGTAATGTTTATTATCGCGTCAGTCGCACCAGAAATGTTAGTTTCAAGAAGTGGACTAGATACGGCTTGCTTAGCAGCTTCAACCGCTCTGTTTTCTCCGGTTCCCATGCCAATTCCGATAAGCGCGTTTCCGCTTTTTTCCATAACCGCCTTAACGTCCGCAAAATCTAGGTTGATAAGACCAGTTACCGCGATTAAATCCGAAATGGATTGAACACCACGATGAAGAACGTTATCAACCTCATGGAACGCTTCAACCATTGGAGTTGATTTATCAATTATTTCTCTTAGTCTATCGTTAGGGATAACAATTAAAGTATCCACGTTAGCCTTAAGTTCAGAAAGTCCAGCGATGGCTTGTGCCATTCTTCTTTTTCCCTCAAAACTAAATGGTTTGGTAACGATGGCAACGGTTAAAGCACCTAATCCTTGAGCTATTTCCGCAATTACGGGAGCAGCTCCTGTACCAGTTCCACCACCCATACCACAAGTAATGAAAACCATATCAGCGCCCTTTAAGGCTTCCTCTATTTCTTTTTTAGATTCAAGTGCAGCCTCTCTTCCAACCTCAGGCCTTCCGCCCGCACCCAAACCAGCGGAGATTTTAGAGCCAATTTGTATTTTTGTTTCTGCCTTAGAACTATTTAAAACTTGTAGGTCAGTGTTAGCAACAATAAACTCAACACCTCTAACACCACATTCTATCATTCTGTTAACGGCGTTTCCACCACCACCGCCAACTCCAATAACCTTAATCTTTGCTAATTGATCTA
Organism: uncultured Mollicutes bacterium; assembly: GCA_946500425.1. Classification (GTDB taxonomy): domain Bacteria; phylum Bacillota_I; class Bacilli_A; order RF39; family UBA660; genus Aphodocola. The sequence goes on from CAMMVQ010000016.1 coordinate 8,457, forward strand.
CTGGTAAACCAAACATCTTATTTCCTCCTTAATTGTCAAAAAAGTAGCTGAAAAATCTTCCGAATACCGAATCGCTTCTACCAATTCTTGTTTTACTATGAATTAAGCCGTCGACATCATCACTACTAAACATTGTATATTCTTTTCCCCTTAATCTTATCTTCTTAACAAAGTGCTTTATCGCACCGGAAACAGTTATGAACCTTGATTTTCTAATACCCAAAGTATTTATCGTATAAGTTTTAGCGTTTGCACCAAAAACATCTTCCAAAACAAAGTTCATGCCTGGCATATCAGTTATGCCACCTATCACCATTATATAACGGATTTGCTTATTTGTTAATACTTTTAGTTCATTTTTTGCAACATTTAAAATCTCAACTAACCTCTTGTTAATAACTTCAGAAAGCTCGTATTGATTTATTTTTATAAGTTTTCCGTTAACATCCCTTGCCTCGTAAGTTTCGTTCTTATTAGCATACCTAGGATGAGCAATACCAAAGTTTTCTTTTGTTTTTCTTGCCGTTTTTAACGCCATATAATAAATGTAAGAAACATCTTCATCAATTACCTTGCTTCCTAGTTTTAAAACCGAAGAATTAGTTATTATTCCCTTGTTAAAAACCGAAACAGAAGTAGTATCCTTACCGAGATTAATAACGCCGGTTACGGATTCTTTCATCTCGTCATCACCAATTTCCTCAAAATCAGCGATGGAAGAAAGAACCAAATCAACGACCTCTATACCCGCTGCCTCAACGACCTTAACAAAAGAAATCACCACGGTTTTTGGAACCGTAACCATCATGGCCCTAACTCCGAGGCGGTCACATATCTTATTTTTAGGGTTCTTAACGGTTTCTATTTCCGAACCATTTTCGTAAATAGTAAAATCTATTGGTAAGATACTTACTAATTCCATGTTTGGTAAAACTTCGTTAGCTACCGTGTTTTGAACGCGTAAAACATCTTTTTCTGTAACCATCTTCTCATCGTTTACGATTGGCACGTTGCCATGAACCAAATTATACTCTGCTTCACTTGCAGGAATGGTTAAAATAGCGCGTTTAATTGGTATGTTAATTCTTTTAGAAAGGTCATCCATGGCAAGTTTCAATCTTTCTAAAACAAGGTCTTGATCGGTTATAACACCATTTCTAACTCCTTTAGACCTAACGGAAGAAACCGCAAGCGTCCTAAACTTACCTTTAAAATACTCGCTAACCAAAACGCGAATCGTATCAGAGCCGATGTCTATACTTGTATATATCTTTTTCATACGCGCATTACTCCCTTACCCTATTTAAATTTTACCATTAAGAATATTATACTATATAACTTAAATTTTTTAAATACCATTTTTATCAATCATTAATTGAAAAAAGCCCACTTGATTTATCAATAACGCTATAATAATACATACTAACTTCTTCGGTATTAGTATTTATAACAGGCAAATAAATAACCTTATTCCCGTTTAGGTACCTAATGCTACTTAAATTTTTATCAAACACGTTTGAATCATCTAAAGTACGGTACTTGGCCTCAACGTTGCCATCATAATCTATAACTTTTAAATAATCATCATTATCTTTAACAATAACGTAATCGTCATATATTAAAAACACCTCTTGATAAGGTTTACTTTCCTTAATTAACGTTCCTTTCTTGTTATAAATACTAAAATTATCATTGTTTTTAATCGCTAAGTTTCCTGAGGAAGAAACTCCAAAAGAATGTTTTTTCTCGCCATTAAACAGCTCATTAAGGGTGCCATCATACAAAACCGCTTCGTATCCATCAGCCAAATCATAGCGTTCATAAAAGTAAACATTATTCTTATTACCTACCGATTTTAATGGTACCGAAGATTCTTTTTCTATTTTTCCACATTCATAATTAACTAAGTAATACTTAAGCGTTTCCCCTTCTTTAAAAGAAGCTGAAAAAACTCCTAAAGTAAGACCAGCCAAATCAGAAGAAGAAATACTATCATACTTAAACTCCGTTGTGAACGTTTTTCTTTGCAAATCATAAAAAGCATACTTGCCAGTAGCATCAGAAACGGCAAGCCCATAGTCCTTATCGTCATAGCTTAGCAAAAAAACGTCTCCATACTCAATGTTAGGCAAAGAAAGGTTAGTATATAAATCATTCCTATAATCATAAATCACGTAACTTTCATCCTTTATGATGACGTAACCCTTTTCTTTGTTGTGACCATAAGTCCTACAATCATCCAAGGTACAACTATAAGCATTTAAAAAATCATACCATTCATTTTCAGCGTAAACGTCCTCCTCACCATCTTTAACGGTAGCTAAGTCATCATCTTTAAAAGAGTAATAAACTTTTATCGAAGTTGTTGTAACTTCTTTTTTCTTCCAATTATAAAGTTTTTCTCGAGTCGTTGTGGCAATCTTTTTTATCCCTTCATCATTATTAAAAAATAAAATATATCCCATAATGATTATAAATACAATCACAAACGTTATAATCAATAAAATTCTTTTTTTATCCAACATTTAATTTCTCCTACCATATAAATATTACCACATTAATATTGTACAGTAAAGAAAAAATAAGCATTACTCATGTATGATAATAAAAGATTACTTAACTTCAAAGTAATCTCCGTAATCCAAGTATAAGGTACCGTTTTGTTTACCTATGTTTTCTAATATTGAATTATATTTATTAATTTTATTAAACTTATTAACGGTTAAATATACACTGTTACCATCATTCATATAAACGTAATACCGGTCTTCATCTATGTTGTTAGGATCATATTTAATTTGTGACATTTGACATAAAATGTTTTCATCTATTTTGTTCATTGCCTTTTTAAAGCCGTTAAGCTTGTTGTTTGGAACAACATTAACAAGGTAAGGTGCACATACCGTTTTGTCGTCTTTGAATTCACCATCAATACTCACTTTATTACCAGTAGAAGAATCAACGTATAAAATCTTTTTTTCGGTAATCTTAATCTTTATACTAAAAAATCCTTTAGACACTTTAGCATCCATTATGTACGGGTTTTTAACCAGCTTCCTTCTAACGGAAAAAGAAAACGTTCCAAAAAAAGAAGGATAATCTTCAAGGTTAGCGGTTTCAATTATTTCTTGGTCAGTTAAAATGGTGTTACCGCTAATTATGATACTAGAAATAGGAGCATTCACCAATTTAACGCACGCAAAAGAAATTACTACAATTATAAGTAGCAAGAAAAATAGTCTTTTTATCCTTAACTTTCTTCTTTTTTTCTTTTGCGTTTTCATCTTTTACTCCCAATTAACAAATTCTTGTTCTATTTTTAAATCATAACCGGTCTTGTCTTTAACGGTATCATGAACGTACATAATTAAATTCCTAACGTCCGATGCCTTTGCGTTGCCACTATTAATTATAAAATTGGCATGTTTTTCACTAACCTTCGCACCACCAATGTTAAAACCTTTTAATTTACAGTCTTCAATTAATTTTCCCGCAAACTCCCCTTCTGGATTTCTAAACACCGAACCTGCTGACGGATACTCAAGAGGTTGCGTCATTAATCTTTTTTGTCTTCTTGTTTCCATTAACTCTTTTATTAAAGCTTTATCACCATGCCTTAAAACAATCGTTGCTTCTAAACATATATAATTAGGATTATGCTTCAGAAACGAAGAACGATATTTATAGTTCAAATCTTTATTATACAAAGTTTTTACTTCTAACTCTGGGGTTAAAACCTTAATTTCTGATACGATGTATCCCATGTCTGACTTATACGCACCAGCATTCATAAACACAGCTCCCCCAACACTACCCGGAATACCTGATGCAAATTCCAAGCCCGTTAAACCAGCTTTTAGTGCCGCGTAAGAAAGTTTAACCAAACTCACTCCAGCCCCAGCAGTTATGACGGTATCATTTATTTTAACATCATCAAAACAGTCTAACTTAATAAGTACCCCGTCATATGTTTTATCACTAAAAATCACGTTTGAGCCAAAACCTAAAACCTTATAATTAACGTTTTCTTTATTTAATTTTTCAAGCAATAAAATAAGCTTATTAACGTCTTTAGGATAAACCAATACTTTGGCCGTGCCACCCACCTTATAAGTGGTATAATTTTTTAAGTTTACGTCTTGTTTTAATTGGCCTATTCCATTTTTTTTAATAAAATTAACTATCTCTTTCATTTTCCACCCGTTTTTTAGTTTCTTTGTAACCAACAAGTTTTACTATTTCATCATAGATTCTTGAAGCTCCGTTAGTTATTTCAAAAGTTTTTAAATTTCTTTTTAACTGATTAACATATGGAGCATCATATAAAAGACGTTCGGTTGTTCTTAAAAGAATATCACCGTTTAAGTCCCTTTCTTCAATCATGGCTGCGGCATTTTTATTAACTAAATCCATTGCGTTTTTATACTGGTGATTTTCAGACACGTACGGGCTAGGAATCAATACCGAAGGTACGTTCAAAGCGAAGATTTCACTTAAAGTTGACGCTCCCGCACGAGATACCAAAACGTCAGCCTTTTTGAGAAGACTAACTAAATTATCTACGTAAGGAACTATTTTAACGTTACTTGTATACTTATTCTTCTTAAAACCATCATAATAATTTTTACCGGTAACGTACATTACTTCATAATCCTTATTATTAAAAAGTGTTAGCATATTAATCATCTTTTCGCTTATCGTTTTAGAACCCAAAGACCCCATTACAATTACAACCAACTTTTTGTTTGGATTCAAACCATAATCTTCTTTTTTAGCGGGTGCAACCTTAGACGCACTTTCTCCGCACGGATTACCAGTATAAACCACCTTGGAAGGATTAGGTGCTAAAGCCACCGAACTTTTAAACGAAACAAATACTTTATCCGCAAACTTAGAAGCAAACTTATTAGTAATTCCGAAGCTAGAGTTTTGCTCATGTATGCAGCATTTTATTCCGAGTTTGTGAGCGGCATAAATTACTGGTGCTGAAACGTATCCTCCCACCCCAATGACGACATCAGGTTTAAATCGTTTTATGATTTTTTTACATTTACTAACACCGGTTAAAAATAAGAAAGCACTCCTTATGTTTTTAATGCTTATCTTACGATGAAGACCTTCTATTTTTATTCCAACAAACTTAAAACCCGCTTTAGGAACAATTTGTTTTTCCATCTTATCTACACAACCAACATAAAGAATTTCCGATTTTTTATCCTTTTCTTTTATTTTATTAGCAATCGCAAGTGCCGGATAAATATGTCCTCCTGAACCTCCTGCTGAAATAATAACTTTCAAATACCATCACCTACTATCATGATTATATCATAATTATATGAGTTTAATGTAACAAAAAGAAGATGCTTTACGCATCTTCTTAAGATTCATAACTTTCTGTAGAGCAATCGCCATCAACACAATCACAGTCTAAATCACTAATTGATAAATTAGCACTTAAACCTTTTGTAGCTATTGCTGCAATGTTTGAAAGCTTAAGTTTTTCTTTAACTAAACTTAAAGCAGACATCTAACTCACCTCCTTATCATACACATATTTATCATTAATAACCTCATCAGGGTCATTTGATAGCCATCTAATCATACATCCACCACCACAAAAATACCATTTACTACATCTTGAGCATATTTCTGATGGATATTTTTTTATTATACTTCTAAATTCTTTGACATCTTTAGAGTTCCAAAAATCAATCAAAGAATCAAGACTAACTGGCTTTTCATTTAGCGGATGTCCCATGAAATGATTACATGGCAGGATATTGAAATCAGTGTCAAATATCATTCCACTTCCTTTTGATATATGGCAACAAGTTGTTATTCTTTTCGTCTTAATCATATGTTTTAGCATATTTTCATCTAACGTACAAAGAGGTATGGACATTTCAAATATAAAATTCACGTCATCCTTATAAATTTTATCGTATACATATTTACAGATTTCTGCTAAAGTTTCAATCGTTACTGGGTTTTCTGTATCAGAGGCACTTGGCTTATAGAGTTGAAACATAATATTATTTAAGTTATATTTCTTAACCAAATCCCAAAATCTATCAAACTTTTCATAATCAGTATCACATAATACGTATGATAAGCTAACGTTCGCGCCTAATGATTTTAAATTTTTATACCCCTTTAGCATTTCTTCTAAGCCATATGAGTTAGTACTTTCTAAATACTCTTTTTCGCTAGAGCCCTTAATCGAAATGTTTATATTTTCAAGTCCATTTTTAACGGTCTTGTCAGCGAAATTATAATCCGCAAATTTTCTAGCATTAGTTGCCATGGAAACTTTTAAACCAGAATCATTAATTATTTTTATTATTTGTAAAATATCAGGATGAACACTTGGTTCACCACCAATTAATATAATTTTTTTAAACCCGGTTTGTTTTAACACTTTAACATATTTTTCAACTTCATCAACTTGCATATTTCTTTTTAACTTGGTAAAACTCTTAGCGTAACACCACTTACAGTTATTATTACAGGTAGTATTAGTAGTTAACCAAACCGTACTTGGTTTAATAATCTTCTTAAGGCCATTATTCACCCAAAATCTTTTAATATAATTATCAGTTTTTTGATCATAAAATTCTTTTTCAAATTTTCCGTTATTTTTTTTAATTACTTTTATTGAAGCCACGTTATTTTTTAAACAAGTAATAAGTACTTCATTTATTCCCTTTTCTTTATATTTTTCAAGTGCTAATGAAAGCGCCTCGGTAGCATAGCCTTTATTTCTTTCTTCTTTTTTTACGTAATATGCTATGTGTCCTAATCTGGAATAATAATTATCATTTAAGTAATGCCTAAGGTCAATAGTTCCAACTAGTCTACCATCATCAGTAATCATAAAATACATTGTTGAAGAAACGTCACGACTCGTAAGCTCAATACCTTTTTTCCTTTTTTCTAACCTTTTTATCATGGCATCAAACGTTTCGTTTTCGCGATAAGCGTTTCCAAGTTCGCTTGCATCATTATTTATAATAGCACTTTCAACTAGTTTTTTGTACTGCAGTTCATACTTCTTTTCTGGGAAAACAAGTTTCATCATAACCTCCTAAATTAAAAGAAAGCAGCAATCAAACCAAATAGGTTTAAAGATTACTGCTTTTTACTGCAATTACTACTAATATTTATCAATAAATTACACTTTTTTTAAGAAAAAGTCAATAATTTTAGACAAAAAAATAACAGTCCTGATAAAACTGTTACTTTTTTAGTTTTTTCGAAAAACCACTCTGAATCCAAGACAAACTCCTAAATTCATTTTTAAATATTATCAGTATTTAACGTGGTATCTTATTCTTATGAGTTTTCTTTCTCATTTACAATTGTAAAACCTAGAGCAAATAAGATTAACCCATTCGTTATTTTCCTTTGCTTAATAAACTACTAGCAAAACGTATGAATCTTATCATTTTAGAAAAAGACGAACTCTCTTTCTAAAATTATTCATTACGTACTCTCTAGGCTAATTTAATTATAACAATTTTCCAAAAAATGTCAATATCATTTTAAAAAATCTGTCAGTTTTGTTTTAACATATCTTTCTCTATTGATATTTTCTTTATTTTTGGATATAATTTAATTAGAGAGGACAACTACTAGTTGTTTTCCAAAAAAATTTAGTTATTTTGAAAGACAAGGCTAGTTTTAACTAACCTTGTTTTTCTTTTAATAATTAACAATAACTATTAAAGCTATTACTAGCACTAAAAGGATAATCATTTTGATGTTAAATTTTATTTCAAATCTAAATCTCATAACTATCACCACCCTCTTTATTCCTAAAAAGAATGGAAAACAAAGCTAGTTTTTAGTTGCCCTCAGTTTAATTATTAGTTATGTCTTTTTAAATCCCTCGTTTTACACAATAAAAAAACTAAAAGTATTAAATCCTTTTAGTTAAAATATTACTCTTTATTATTAAGTAAATTTAAATATAATTCATATAGTTGTCTATGTTTTTTTACAATTACCTGTAATATTATTCCGGTTATACTTAATAGTAATGCTACCAATAAAGCTATTCCTGATACTATTAACGTTGGAAACCTTGGTACTAATCCCGTATCAAAATACTCCATTACAACCGGTATTCCTAGTATCAATGCTATTATTAAGCATATTATACTTATTATATTAAAGAATGCTGCTGGTTTATATTCCTTAAATAAAGTTGCTATCGTCTTTAATACTTTTAATCCGTCACTATAAGTATTTAACTTTGATACTGAGCCTTCTGGTCTGTCTCTGTATGTTACCGGAACTTCAATAAGTTTAAAGTTCTTATCTACCGCATGAATCGTCATTTCCGTTTCTATTTCAAATCCTTTTGATAGTACCGGAAATGATTTTACGAATTCATAGCTAAAGGCCCTATATCCAGTCATAATATCTTTAATATTATTTTTAAATAGCTTATTTATTAAAAATCTTACCATCTTGTTTCCTAAGTTATGAAATGGTCTTTTATTTTCGGTAAAATAAGTACTTGATAGTCTATCTCCTATTACCATGTCCGCTTTACCACTTAATACTAATTCACACATTTCTTTAGCATTTTCAGCTGGATATGTATCATCTCCATCAATCATTAAGTAACAATCAGCATCAATATCTCTAAACATACTTCTTATTACGTTTCCTTTTCCCTGACGATATTCATACCTTACTATTGCCCCTGCTTTTTTAGCTATCTCATCAGTTTTATCAGTTGAGTTATTATCATACACGTATATATCTGCTTCTGGTAACGCTTTCTTATAATCTTTTACCACTTTTGCTACCGTCTTTGATTCATTATAACATGGTATTAATACCGCTATTTTATTTTTCTTCATCTTTAACACTTCCTTTTAACAAGTATAAAAACCAAATAACTAACATTGGCATAATAAACACGTATGGCATTGCATACCTAAAGTATGTAGTAACCGGAGATGCAACGCATATTAAAAGTGATACTAATAAAGGCATTAAAGCAATTATGTATTTTTTCTTTTTTCTTTCTATTAAGTATGCGCACATAATAAACATTATCCAAGCACTAAATCCTATGTTTGAAATAAGGCCAATAATTGGTATGTATGGAAATGCAACTCCATATCCAGTAAGAACATTTCTTAAAGGTTTAAGACCATTATAATGATAATCAACCAAGTTATCTTCCGTTATTCTATCATCATACTTACTATAAATGTACCAATTAGTATCATTAGGATAAAAATATCCATAAGTATTATTCATCGTTGCTTCCACATACGTTCCTGGATGTTTTAAAAGGCCATCAAACCAAACCTTAAAATATTCTTTCAAATCATCACTTGTAGCATATTTATTATAGTTATTCTTAACTGGGTCAGCGATGGTAGGATCATATCTTTCTGCCAAATCATCATATCCTAAAATCTTATCAATGACCTTTTTATCATTATTAGATAAATCCTCTTCATGCTCTTTAACGTACCTAGCGGTTTGCTGAAACGGTATTGATAAAGCTTCTCTTATGCTTCCGTCAGCAATTCCAAAGCTTGGTAATATAACGTTTGAGTAACAGTAATAAAAACCAACCGATATTACAAATATCAAAATAAGTCTAAACAAATTGGTTTTACTAATAAAAAATAATAATGGGAATGATAGTATCACAACATACAATCCGTTATTTCTAAATAACATCACTAGTATAAGATTTAACGTAGCAAGGATAACCTCAAGAATGGTAAGTTTTTCTTTTCTTTTATACATGATAAAGTTAAGCATGAAAAGAACGTAAAAAATGATAAAAGACGTATACAAGGTATCTTTAACCCCGCTCATGGCGTAAAAGGCAAACATTGGTACCAAGGCATATATACCTAGTAGAATTAGTCTTCCCTTAGTTTTAACACCGCACTTTTTAAGAAACTTAATCGTGCATGCAAGGGCACTTGCTAAAACAAGCGTTTGCATAATGCTATAAATAAAAAGTCCTAAATTATCGCTGCCAAAAAGCCTTCCAAGTTTTATTGCACCACCAAGTAATAAAGTGTGCATAACCGGATGATGATTAGTCATATAAACATCTTCTACCGGCCTTAAAACGTAATCAGCATACTTGGTATGAACGTTAAAAAACTGTTTTATTTGAAAAGAAGGATCAGGAGATAAAATGATTGGATAAAAAGCAATCATGTAAATAAGCCAAAACACCAACATAACCGCTAAAGAAAAAACAAACGGATGCTCGTCAAAGTAAGTTAAAATCTTTCCAAAACGCTTTGACTTTATTTCTTTATCCTTTATTTTTTTCTCCATGTAAGAATCCAAAATATAAAATAAGTTTTTAAATAAAACGTAGTATCCTAAAAAAGCTAGCACTGAAATTAACACCATTATCCAGTTACCTAATACTAAGTCCCATGAATTAGTCTTCATAAAACTATTACCAAATACCATGAAAAATGAAAACAATAAGCAAAGTATTATTTTTGTATAATGAAGTTTTCTAGGCTTTATCTTATTTAAAAAATAAATTAACATAATGGTTATCAACGTAACCGGTAAAAGCCCAATTACAAATGGATCCCAAACCTTAGAAATATTATTATATATCGTTTCATAATCAAGAAAAAACGCAAGCGACATTAAAATGGCACTAATTATAACATATATTTTATTTTTCATCAAACCAACTTCCTTGTCTTTTAAAATACACTACTATCATACAAGAGTAATTAAATAATATCAATATATATAATATTTATTTACACGTAAAAAGAAGGTTTTATCCTTCTTTTTTTACGTTTTTACTTTTTATTAACTTACCTTTATGTATTTAAATTTCCACTTCATTTCAATCACTTTCTATCTACACTATAATTTGTGTATATTACATGAAAAAACGGATTCCAATATTAGAAATCCAAATTTCATCAAAAAATGTATAACTACTACACCAACTAATCAATAAATGTGATTAAAATAATTTAATTCTCTTTATGTCTTGATATGTTAAGTACTATTCCCATTGATATAAGAGTTATTATTAAACTACTACCACCATAACTAAAGAATGGTAAAGTAACCCCCGTTACTGGTATTAATCCTACTACTACCGCAAGATTAAGAAGTGTTTGAAAAGTTAACTGAAAAATAATTCCAAAACTTAAAAACTTAGCAAAGCTATCCGGAGCTTTTACTGATATCTTAACACATCTTAATATTATTATTAAAAATAACGTCGCAACCGAAATAATTCCTACTATTCCTAATTCTTCCGAAATAATTGAAAAAATAAAGTCAGTTTGAGGCTCTGGTAAGTAAAAATGCTTTTGAATAGAATTGCCAAATCCCATGCCGAAAAGGCCTCCTGGTCCTATGGCATAAAGCGATTGGATGGCCTGAAATCCTGTTCCTAAAGGATCGCTCCACGGGTTTAAAAAGGACACGATACGGTTCATTCTATAAGGAGCCGCAATAACTAAAAAGCATACTCCAACTAACCCAACCATACCTATTTTAATAAAGAAAGAAAAGTTAACACCCGATATAAAAAGCATGGCAATGATGGTCATAACGAGAATGGTTCCCGTTCCAAAGTCTGGTTGTAACATAATAAGAAAAAACGCAAGCATAGTAACAAGTAAAATAGGAAAAGCACCTTTAGCTATAGAGCGCATTTCTTTTGGATTATTATAAATGTACTTACTAGTAAAAATAATTAATCCTAGTTTCATAAACTCACTTGGTTGTATTCCAAGACCGCCTATTCCAAACCAACTTCTAGAACCGTTTCTAACTGAACCTATACCAGGTATTAAAACAAGCACTAAAAGAATAAAGCAACATAGTAAAATAGCGTTAGATTTTTTTAAGTAATAGGTATACGGAATCTTACTTACAATAATCATTAAAATTATCCCTACTAAAAAAAATATACTTTGCATTATTACGTAATGAAACTTATCATTGAATTTATATTCTGCCCAAACAAAAGAAGCAGAAAAAATCATTACTATCCCATAAATACAAATAATAAAAATCGTAATCATTAAAGGCACATCTAATTTTCTCCTCAAGCTATCACGTCCTTAAATTAACTACTACTTAAAAATATTCGAATTAAATAAAAAAAAGAACGTTTTAAAAAACATTCTTAAACATCATTTATAGTCAAATAATCTTTCATATAAGTGTCTAAAACTGGTAACATCTCATAAGCAATCAACCTAAACTTAGGAAACTTTTTAGCGTGGTCTATCAATAATTCTTCCACGTCATTTAACTTGACAAAACAAAGTTTAAACCCGTTTTTTCTTTCGTAATCACTTATTTTTATCTTACTAAAATCTATTTTGACAACATGTTTATAAACAAAATAAATCATGATATTCAACCGGTCATTACCAGTTCTAAAATATTTTTTAGTATAATGCTTAGTTATAATTAAAGGAACGTAGTCATCTTTCTTCGTTAAAATGCCAGTTTCTTCTTTTATCTCTCTAATTAACCCGTCATAAACATCCTCATTATCTTTTAAGTGTCCCCCAGGAAACTGATAATCATCATCACAATATGCTAATAAAAGTTCGTTTTTCTCATTTAGCATGATTGCTTTAACACGGATAGCCTTCTCCTTTACTTCATCTTCTCTTAAATTGTCCTTATTTATTATTAATTCCTTCATATGTACCCCTACCCCTTATTATCCTTAATAATATTACTAAAATAATTAAACTATTGCAAGTCTAATAAGTAAAAATAAGAAAAACACTAATGTTCTTTGTCAATAAAATTAATTTACCTTAATACGATATTATAAAATCTATCGTTTTTATAATTTTAAATATATTAATATAAACATCAAAAAAGATGCAAATAATGCATCTTATAACCATGCTCCGTAAACTAACGCAAGCGTTCCTAAAATAAGACCGCAAGTCCAAAATAGTTTTACGATGTCCTGCTCTTTCCAGCCCATCTTCTCAAAGTTATGATGAAGTGGAGTCATTAAAAATACTCTTTTTTTAAACACTAACACCGAAAATACCTGGATTATTACGCTTAAGGTTTCAATTACAAACACGCCCATTATTACCGCGAATGTAAGTTCATGTCTGGTTAGTATTGCAACTGATGCTAAAACACCACCTATCGCAAGTGAACCGGTATCCCCCATAAAAACCTTTGCTGGATACGTGTTAAACACCAGAAATCCTAAAATAGAGCCCGCTAAAATAAAACAAAAAATGGCAATATCTTGATATCCTGCAAGCCAGCTTGTTGTCCAAGTAATAATTCCAAGAACTAGCGTTGCAATAAATGATAAACCCCCTGCCAACCCATCCAAACCATCAGTTATGTTTACAGCGTTAGAAGAAGCAACAAGCATGAACAAAATAAAGAATCCATAAAGCCAGCCTATGTCGATTTTCAAATCAAAGGCTTGAAGCCATAACAAAGGTTCAGAACCACTACTCATGTAAATGTAAAAGAACACAACCGCGATAATAACCTGTCCAAAAAGTTTTTGCATCTCCGTTAAGCCTTCGTTTTGCTTTCTTCTTAACTTTGTAAAATCATCTAAAAATCCTAAGAAAGCATACGCCACAAACACAAATAAAACGATTAGTAAATTACTTTCGATTTCTATCTTATTAGTAAAATACATGATTAATATGGTAATGAACGTTGGAATGATAAAAATTAATCCTCCCATCGTTGGAATACCATTTTTCTTTTTATGAGAAGCTCCAACAAAAACACTTACCCTTTGACCAACGTTTAATCTTTTTAGCAAAGGAACCATAAAATATCCCATGATGGTTGAAATAATAAAACCAATCATAAGAGCAAGTGCTGATTTAGTTAGTATAAACACTTAATTCACCTTCTTACATACGAGTATAATTATACTATATATTTTTTGTTTTTAAAACTTTTTTATACTTATTTGATATTAATTTTACTAATTTCCAAGCAGTAATCTTACGGTGCTTTCCTCTTCTAGTCTGGTTCCTGCTTCAGGAGACTGCTCTATTACAACGTTTCCACTTCCACTATATTCAATGTTATACATGGATAGAAGTTTTTGAGCTTCTTTTGGAGTTTTTCCAATTACGTTTTCTACCGTATAATACTTTTTGTCATTCCAGTTATACTTTTTTTCACTGCTTACTTTTCTTCGTTCAATGCCAAGAGCATCAATCGCGTCGGTTAAAATACTTTTTGCAACGGGAGCTGATACCACTCCACCGTATTGTACTACTCTTTTCGGATTATTAATGGCAACATAAACTACTATTTGTGGGTCGTCTGCTGGTAAAAATCCTATAAAAGATAAAATGTAATTACCAACCATATAAACGCCATCTTTTACTTTCTGAGCAGTACCAGTTTTTCCTCCAACCCGGTATCCCTCAATGTACGCGCTTCTTCCGCTACCGTTGGCAACAACACTTTCTAAAGCCCGTCTTACCTCACTTGATGTTTTCTCACTAATTACCCTTCTTACTTTGGTAGGGGTGTTTTCTTTTATTACCTGATTAGTTTCTGGTTCGTTCAGACTTTTAACGATGTACGGTTTATATAAAATGCCACCATTAATAGCAGCTGATACCGCCGTTATTTGTTGTATTGGAGTAACCGAAACTCCTTGTCCAAAAGCCGTTGTAGCAAGCTCTACCGGGCCAACCTTATCTAAATCAAAGATTATTCCCTCGGCTTCCCCGTTTAAATCAACGCCAGTCTTCTTTCCAAAACCAAACTTATCTATGTATGCGAATAGCTTTTCTTTACCCAAGCGGTTACCAAGTTCAACGAACCCTGGATTACATGAATTTTCTACTACCTGTAAAAATGTTTGTTGTCCATGTCCGCCAGCTTTCCAACACTTTATCTTGGCGTTCGCAACTTTTACGCTTCCCGCATCATAAAAAGTTTCGTTATCCAGGTCAACTAACCCTTCGTTTAAAGCTGCCGCTAAAGTTATAATTTTAAAAGTTGACCCTGGTTCATAAGTAGCCCAAATAGGTAGATTTCGGTTTAAAGTTTCAATGTCGTAATCCTGGTAATTAACCGCATCAAAATTAGGTCTTGATGATATCGCGAGAATCTCTCCGGTATTTGGGTCCATTGCGATTGCTAATGCGGTTTCTGGATTATACTTTGTCACTACGTTATCAAGTTCTCTTTCCACGCTTGCCTGAATTTTTTGATCAACGGTAAGGGTAATGTTAACCCCATTAGACGGTGCTTCATAAACCTGACTTAAGTTAAGTTTGTTTCCCTTTGCATCTGAAAAGTATTTTATGGCTCCATACTCTCCCGTTAAATAATCATCATACTGAAGTTCTATTCCAGATAAACCTTGATTGTCAATCCCAACAAATCCTAAGGTGTGCGATAACTCGGTGCCATAAGGATAACTTCTTTTTGATTCACGAACTAAGTACACCCCCTCTAAGTTTAATTTTTCAATTTGCTCCGCAACTGAGTATGCAAGCCTTCTTCCGAACGGATGTACCCTTTCAATACTAGTGTTCTTATAAACGTGCTTACTCATCGTGTCATAAGAAACGTTTAATATTTTAGCTAGTTTTTCCGTGGTACCTTTCTTATCTTTTATTTGACTTGGAATTAAAACCAATGACGTAGTAGTAACGTTATCTGCTAAAACAACCCCGTTTCTATCATATATTTTTCCCCTATCAGCTTCTATGGGTAAGTTCCTACTCCACAAATCACTTGCTAGATTATTAAGTTTATCATACTCAAAAACTTGGATGTAAAAAACCTTTAGTATAACAATGATAAAAACAATGATTACCCCTATTACAAATATTTTCATTTTTTGGTCTGCCTTTTTATTGTTCAATTAGTATCACCTAAATAAGTTTATGTATGTTAGTACATAAAAAAGAACGTAAAAATTAAATACGTTCTATCTTCATAAAATTAGTGTTACTATTTCTTGGGAATCCACCCGCAATAATGATTGAATCTCCCTTATCTAAGTTAATGAACTCTTTAGCGCTCTTGGTTGCGGCGTCAACGATTTCATCGGTAGTATCGAAAAATCCAATGACCTTCGTGTAAACTCCGTAGTTTAAAGCTAAACTTCTTGCTACCTTATCTTCGGTACAAACCGCTAAAACGAAACTCTTACTTCTTAAGTTACTTATTACCTTAGCCGTCATTCCACTTATGGTAGCAGCTACGATAACCTTGGATTTAAGCAACTTAGCAGCATCAAATACGCTTGATGAAATAGCTCCTATCTGATCTTGTCTAACAAAGTTAGAATCCAACTCATCGGAAAGATGTCTTTCGGTGTTCTCACATATTTCTGCCATGAATCCAACCGTTTCAGCCGGATACTTACCAACCGTTGTTTCTCCACTTAACATGACGGCATCGGCCCCGTTTAAAACCGCGTTAGCAACGTCGGATACTTCTGCTCTGGTAGGCCTTGGATTTTTCTTCATTGATTCAAGCATCTCGGTTGCAACCACGGCAATTTTTCCTTGGCGTCTACATTCTTCAATAATTACTTTTTGATAATATGGCAACTCTGGCATTGGAACTTCAACCCCTAAATCCCCACGTGCAACCATAACACCGTCACTTACTTCTACGATGTCTTTTAAGTTTTCTATTCCGGCCATACTTTCAATCTTAGAAATAAGTAAAACCTTGCTATTATACTCATCTAAAATCTTTCTTACCTCTAAAACATCCTCTTTAGTAGATACGAAGGATAAAGCAATGTAATCAGCTTCGTTATTAATGGCGTATATAATGTCTTCTTTATCTTGCTTACTAATAAACGGAATGTCAAGAACAACACCAGGTACGCTTAAACTTTTTTTATTACCAAGCACACCACCGTTTATTATTCTACAGGTAACCCCATCTTCTTCTTTTGAAATAACCTCAATTTTCATAAGACCATTTTCTAGTAAAACAACGTTACCAACAGCTAATGAATCAATTGCTGACGGATGATTAACGCTAAAACGTTCTTCGTTTCCGACTACATCTTCTTTTACGATTCTAATCGTTTTTCCTTCTATCAAGTTTATAGCTTCGTTTTCAAGCATGCCATTTCTAAATTCTGGCCCCTTAGTATCATACAAAATAGCAACGTTTTTACCAGTTCTTTTTCTCACTTCTTTAACTGATGAAACAACCGTTTTCTTTTCTTCTTCGGTCGCGTGAGAAAAATTAATCCTCGCAACGTTCATGCCGTTATTAACCATTTTTTCCATAACGTTTGGATCATAACTACTTGGTCCAATACTACAAATTATCTTAGTTTTTTTCATTTATTACTCCTCCTCTTGTTCCATTATCAACGGAATTATTTGTTTTTTCCTTGAAACGCAACCATTTATGTACATTCCTTGATTAATGTTATTACCATACATTCCTTCAATGACGTTATTAGCCCCCAATGAATAAAAAAGGTAAGAACCGTGTTTTAATACATCAGTTACATAAAATAAAATAAAATCTACGTTTTGCGTTTCTTTCATGTTATTTAAAGTTTCTAAAATTTTATCTTTTCTATTTAATAATTCATCAGCACTCGCAGTAATTATTTGCGAAACTTTAAAGGTTTTATTTAACCACTCATATGATTTTATGTCTACGTTTATTATTTCTTCAATCGTTTTCTTAGAAAAATTACTTCCCTTTTCAAACATTTTCTTCGAAAACTCCTCATAATTAACACCACTTATGTCCGATAGTCTTAAGGCAACTTCTTTATCTATCTGAGTCGTAGTAGGACTAGTCAAACAAAGGGTATCTGACATTATCCCGCCAAGCATTAGTCCGGCTATCGACTTTGGAATAAGAATACCATTTTCGTTAAAGATAAAATATATTATCGTGTTGGTACTTCCAACCGCCATTGCCCTAAAGTTTAATGGCGTACTAGTTGTTATGTTTCCTAAGTTATGATGGTCAATTATCTCTTTTATCTCGGCTTCTTCAATTCCGTCCGCTGATTGTCCTTTTTCACTATGATCAACTAAGATAACTTTTTTTAGTTTTTTCTTATTACTACTTGTTAATCTTATTAACCCCTTACATATCTTGTTTTTATTTACCACCGGAAAATTATTATATCCTAGTTTTTTAGCAATTTCTAAAAATTCATCATAATAATCACTTTCTAAAACGGTATAAGCATTACCATTAGGAAGAAGGGTAAAAATAGAGTTACATAATGAGATTTTCTTTACGATTTTAAACGTATCATAAGGACTTCTTATAATATTGACTTTATTTTCTTTGGCAATCTCAATATGCTCTTCTTTTATTTTACCATTACCAGATATTATTAGTAATTTTACTTTGTTTTTAACGGCAGACTCTATTATGCTATGCCTATCACCGACGATTAATACGTCATCAGAAGATAATTTAACCGTCTCTAAAAAAGTTGTACTTTTATAAGAAACCGCACTTACTTTTCCTTTTATTTCATCATCAAAACAAAGAATTTCCTCAGCCGAAAGTGTCTTTATGATATTCTTATACGTTGCAAATAGTGTGTTGTCATTAATGTTAAAAACGTTTTTAAGCATCGTTTTAGCCGTAACTAGTCCCAAAAACTTTTTGTCATCATCAACAATCGGAACACCAGTCACACCATTTTCACTAATAAATTTATAAGTATCTTCTATAGAACAATTCTTATTTAAATAAAAATCCTTATAATATTCAACGTCCTTTATTTGAAGCTTAACATCATTAAGATACTTAGGAGTTTTAATGCCAAAATAATCTAAAACAAACTTAGTTTCATCAGTTATTTCTCCCAGAACCCTAGGCTCAGCATTAAGGCCTTGTACTTTCTTTAAATAAGAAAGGGCAATTGCACTAGTAACCGAGTCAGTATCAGGATTCTTATGTCCAAAAACATATACTTTTTCCATTTACTACCACCCTTTTTTAAAAGCTATATTAGTTTACACTGTTTTTGAGAAAAAATCAAGAAAAATTTACTCTTCTTGATTAAAATTCCAAATCCCGAGCATTCCTTTCGCGGGGATTTCATTCTTTAAAGGTTCAATTTCTCCTAACACCCAAGCATATCTTCCTTCTTCATAACGTCCGCATAAAGATTCGGTCTCATCTTTCTTTATCTCACAAACAAAATCTTTATCCATGTAAACACAATCAATTAATTTTGCTTTACAAATTATCATTCCATACTTTAAATCATAATTAGCTGGTAATAACTTAATTAGTGTTTGCGTACGTTCATCTTTAAAATTTATTTTTTTTAAGCTTGCATGAATGTATATTTCACCACGGTAATTTGTCTTCCAACTCCTGGTTTCTATTTTTTTAATACCATTTGAAATTAACGAAGCAAAAGGCTCTTTTATACTCAAAACTTTCATTTTTCTATCTTCCTCTATTTGATATTAATAATTATATTATAAAGCAAAAATCATCATAATTAAAAGCAGAGTAACTAAGTTTACATTCGCTTAACAAAAAAAATTAAGAGTCTTAAGAAACTATATTTGAGATTTAGAGATGATTATAACCGGGCGGACACCAATACCAATATAATTAAACATAGCTTGCCCCTTACCATAACCAGCTCCAGTA
>CAMMVQ010000017.1 GCA_946500425.1 uncultured Mollicutes bacterium
ATAATGTAACATTTCTAAAAAATTTCTATGTAACATTTTAAAAAAGGATTAACATTCGACAAAATTCTTGTTGACTTATCTTCTAATTAGAGTTATAATCATGACTCACGATTAGAAAGGAAGGGACAACTTTGGCCAATAATCATTGGAAAGCTTTAATGCAGGGGCAAATTACTCCAGAGTTTTATAGTATTTTACTTGTCCGTGAAAGCGAACAAAAAATAAGAAGTATACAAGATGTTAGACATAATCATCCACATTATGGTGATGGTAGTAAATCTAACGTGGTAAATACAAAAGGCTTTGAAACAAAAGTAAAAGTTCATAAAAGAGGATAGAAACTAGCTTAGTTTCTTTTTTTGTTATATAATGTTTTTGGTGGTTATTAATGTTTAAAATTGGAAACGTAGAAATTAAAAATAACGTTGTTTTAGCACCCATGGCAGGTATTTGTAACAGTGCCTTTAGAAGGATTATAAAAGAAATGGGATGTGGCCTTTTATACGCGGAGATGGTAAGTGATAAAGCTTTGGTTTATGATAACGAGAAAACGAAAGAAATGCTTTACATGACGGAAGAAGAAAGACCAATCGCACAGCAAATATTTGGAAGTAGCAAAGAAAGTTTTGTTGAGGCTGCGAAAATAGTAGAAGAGACCATGCATCCGGACATAATAGATATTAACATGGGGTGTCCTGTTCCTAAAGTTGCCTTAAGAGCTCAAGCGGGCGCAGCTTTGTTAAAGAGCCCGGATAAAATTTATGACATAGTATCTTCGGTTGTAAAAGAGGTAAACGTTCCTGTTACCGTAAAAATAAGAAGTGGTTGGGATAAAAATAGCATTAATGCCGTTACCGTTGCTAAACTTTGTGAGAAGGCAGGTGCTAGTGCGATTACTGTCCATCCTAGAACGCGCGCCCAGGCGTATACCGGAAACGCGGACTGGAGCGTGATAAAAGATGTGAAAGAAAATGTTTCCATTCCGGTAATTGGTAATGGGGACATTAAAAGTGCTAAGGACGCTAAAAGAATGATTGATGAAACGGGTTGTGATGCCGTTATGATTGGACGGGCGGCGCTAGGTAATCCATATTTAATAAAACAAGTTATAACTTATTTAGAAAGTGGTAAAATGTTAGAAGCGCAAAAACCAATTGATAAAATGAAGACGTGCTTGAAACATTTTGATTACTTGTTAAGAATAAAACCTGAAAAAGTAGCGGTACTAGAAATGAGAACCCATGCAGCTTACTACTTAAAAGGTCTTCCTAACGCGAGCTTTGTTAAACAAAAGTTATACATGTTGAAAACTAAAGAAGAATTTGTAAACTTGATAAATGAATATATGACCTCTTTAATTTAGACGTGGTATAATATCCTTGTAAGATAGGAGGAATAATATGGATTTTAAAAAGTTGTTTGGTTATGAAGAAAAAAACGTAGTTATTACTGGCAGTGCTTCTGGCATGAGCAAGAGTGCTACCGAAATGTTAATTGAGCTCGGCGCTAACGTTTATGCAATTGATATTAATCCGATTGATTTGCCGGTGACAAAGGCCTTTAAAGCTGATTTAAGTAACAAAGATGAAATTGATAAGGTTATAAGTGAACTTCCTAGTAAGATCGATGCTTTGTTTTTATGTCACGGAATAGCAGCTTTTCCCGGAAAGGAGCTATTGGTTCAAAAGGTTAACTTTTATAGTCAAAAATACATGACTGAAAAGTTGTTGAACAGAATAAGTGAGCACGGCTCAGTTACTTTCATCTCATCGGTTGGAGGCTTTGGTTGGGAGCAAATCTATCCTAAAGCGGTTGAACTGATTAATCTATCTACTTGGCAAGAAGCAATGCAATGGTATGATAAACATCCAGATGAGATAAAAAGTGCTTATGTTTTCGCGAAGCAATGCCTGGAGTCATACGTTACATATAAATGTATGTCCCCAGAGTTCATCGATAAAAGAATAAGATTAAATGCTATTAATCCTGGTGATACAACAACTGGATTAACTGATGACTTTAATAAGTCAACCAGCCCAACCGGAGATGCAAAAGAAGGAGAAGAAATGATTTCTAACATTTTCTTAAAAAGTTGGAATGGCTATCCGGCCAAACCTAAAGACATGGGTTATCCTTTAGTTGTTATTGGTAGTGACATTTGTTCATACATGTCAGGGCAATTAATATATATAGATTTTGGTCTTACCTCAACTTGGAAAAGTGGTGCACTTCTTTCTTCTAGTAATAAAACGATTGAAGAAATATCAAAGGATTCTAATTAAAAAGTCTGATTATCAGGCTTTTCTTTACGTATATTTATGGAAACTTTATCCATAAATATGTTATAATTAGAACGTAGGACAGAATTATGAAAATGGTGCGTAATGTCATAATTTTGGCCAAAAAATGAAATATTATTTTATTGAAGGAGGAAAAATGAAAAAATACAATTTACTTAAGGTTCTTGCCATAACCGTTTTTGTAGCTTGGTTACTTACCCTAATTATTCCAGGTTCATACGTTGATTATTTAGGTAACGTAACGAAGGGAACGGTTTCTGGCGTTGGTGTTTGGGCTTTATTATCAAACTTGAACATATCTATTTCTTATTTTAATGGAATTGTTATTTTTATTGTTGCCATAGCATGTTTCTATGCGGTATTAAATAAGGTTAGCGTTTATAATAAGTTTGTGGATAAAGTTTCGGATGTTTTCAAAAATAAGCAAAGAGCGTTAGTTATTGCTTCAATCATTGTGTTTGGCGCTCTTGGTATGATTGTTAGTGACGCAATTATATTAATAGTATTTATGCCGTTTGTTTATTCTGTAATGAAACGTCTAGATATTGATAAAAAAGTTATATTGTCTTCTACTATAATAGCTACCATAATAGGTTCAATGTGTGGTATTTATAATAATACTTTATTTGGCCTATTAAACTTAGAAGTTAATACTTTACTATTAGTAAAAGTAATATTATTAGTTTTTTCATTACTAGTATTAATTATTCTTACCGCACCTAAAAGTATTAAAAAGAAAGATGAAAAAGTTGTTAAAACAACTAAAAAAACTACGTCTAAGAACGCTAAGACAGTAAAAGCAGAAGAGAAGAAAACAAGCGTTAAGAAAGTTGCACCAAAATCTAAAGAAGCTAAGGTAAACAAAGTATTATACGCCGTATTAACCTTGGCATTAGGAAGTTTTGGTATTAACAAATTCTACGCAAGAAATTATAAATCTGGTTTGGTCAGACTTTTGTTTTGCTGGACTTTAGTACCAACGGTATTATCGATTGCTGAGTTCATTACCGTTTTAACTGAGAAAGCAGATAAAAATGGTTGTGTTTTCGCAGAAAGTGATAGAAGAAACAACGTTTTATTCGGAACTTCAGTTGTTTTATTTACTATTTTTGTAATATTTACAATTATTCCTTGGGAATCACTTTTAACTAATTTCACGGCGTTTAGTGATTTCAATACTTGGCTTTCAAACATTAAGATTGGTGATTATGCGGTGTTCAGTAACATTGTTGGGGCACCAATAATAGTTGATATGACCATGGGAAGCCAATCAGGAGTTATTCCAGTACTTGGTAATTGGTCAATGGTAGATGTTGGAATACTATTACTTATATTAACTGCCGTTATAGCAGCTACTAATAAAATTAAGTTTAATGAATTCATCGCAACTTCAACCGAAGGAATTAAAAAGGTATTACCAGTTGCAATAACTGCTATGTTAATAAGCATAGTTCTTATAATAATGGTAAATACTGGTGTTAACGTTACCATAACCAATTGGATATTATCAATAACAAAAGGATTTAATATCGCAACTTCAACCGTTGCAGCCATGGTAAGTAGCGTTTTAACTGGAGATTTCTATTATTTTGTGTCATCGGTTGGTTCCGTTTATACAGCGGTTATAACTAATTCTGATTATTATGGTGTGATTGGATTAATCTTACAAAGTGTATATAATTTAATGATGATTATTGCACCGACTAGCGTGGCATTAATTATTGGATTATATTATTTGGATATTCCATACACTAAATGGTTAAAATATATTTGGAAAGTATTTGTATGTTTGTTAGTAATAATTATTATTACAGCTATAATCATTTACTTTATGGTATAGAAAAATTCCTAAATTTAGGAGTTTTTTTATTGCTAAATTACGGGTGATTTAAAGGATTGTGTATAATAATTATAATAATGACAATTAAAATCATCTTTGTATTCCATTAAGAAGTTTTTGGAAAATAACTAGTAAGTTGTCCTCGCATAAATAAATTATATACAAAAGTATCAAGAGAAAGAATCTTTGCGTTAGTTTTCCACAAGAAAACTAGTCTTCTAGGTTTACCATTTATTTTATATTTTTCGAGTGTATTAAATTAAAATAATTGAACCATAACAAACATAGAATGTAAATGAAAGGAGACTTCTATGTTTGTTAACTTTAGCGAAGAAACTCAGCACTTATTAAAGCAGGCAGAAAAAGAGAAAGATGAATTAAACCATCCTTATGTTGGTAGTGAGCACTTGTTTTTATCAATATTAAAGTATAGTAAATTAAGCGATGTGCTAAAAAAACATAAAATTACCTATAAAAGGTTTAAAGATAGATTAGTTAGTTTGGTTGGAAGAGGAAGTAAAAAAAGTGCGTTCTTATTATATACTCCGCTATTAAAAAGAGTTCTTGAAAATTCTGTAATCGAAGCAAGAGAAGAAAATAACCAGATAGTCAACCCAGAAATACTTATAATTTCAATTCTAGATGAGGAAGACGGGGTGGCGTACAGTATATTAAGAGGTTTAAACGTTAACATTGATAAGCTATATTTTGATATAAGAAATAAAAGGTCGTCTAGACCGATAAAAAGAAAAAAACTATTATTAGATGAGTTGGGAACAAACCTTACTAAGATGGCTCAAGAAAAAAGGTTAGACCCAGTAATCGGACGTGATGAAGAGATTACTAAAACAATAGAAATATTATTAAGAAGAAAGAAAAATAATCCTATTTTAATAGGTCCTGCTGGTGTTGGAAAAACAGCCATTGTAGAAGGAATAGCAAACTTAATGGTTAGTGAAAGATGTCCTAAGTATTTAAAAAATAAAAAGTTAATATCACTTAATATATTTTCTTTGGTTTCTGGAACTAAGTACCGTGGTGAATTTGAGGAGAAGATGAAGACACTAATTAAAGAACTGGAAGAAAATAGTGATATAATTCTGTTTATTGATGAAATCCACACCATGGTTGGGGCAGGTGGTGCCGAAGGGGCCATTGATGCTTCTAATATATTTAAGCCGGCCCTTGCCAGGGGAATGATAAGGATTATTGGTGCCACCACCCTAGATGAGTATAAAAAGTTCATCGAACCAGACGCGGCTTTGGCTAGAAGATTCCAAAGCGTGGTTGTAAAAGAGCCAGATAAAGAATCGGTAGTTAAAATATTAAAAGAAATAAAACCTTTGTATGAAAAATATCATAACATTAAGATTTCAGATGATTTGTTAGAGGATATTGTTAACTTGTCAAGTAGGTATTTATCAAATCGTTTTGAACCGGACCGTTCAATTGATGTTTTAGATGAAGTATGTGCTAAATCGTCCATAAGTGAAAATTACCAAGAAAAACGAAAAGGTATTTTAGAAAAAAGGTTGGAACAAGTAAAGAAAGAAAAAATATTTTCAATATCTAATAATGATTTTAAAAGGGCATATGACCTTAAAAACGAAGAAAACAAACTATTAGATGAGATTGGTAAAGTTAAAATAGAAAGTAAAGTAGTAACTAAAAAAGATATATTAGCAGTGGTAAGGGAAAAGGGGAACGTATCAATCGCAGAGTTTGGGTTAGAAAGAAGAAAGTTTTATAAAAAATTAGAAGCGGACTTAAATAAAGAAATCTTTGGTCAGGAGATGAACATTAGTAAATTAGTACGGTCTTTAATGAAAAAAGACCTACTAGCTGATAAAAAGTGTTACTCAGTATTGTTGGTGGGTGCTAAAGGTAGTGGAAAAACTTATTTTTCAGAAAAATATCTAAGTAAATTAGTGCCTAAGGAAAACATAATAAGAATTGATATGTCCGAATATAAGGAATATCATACGATGAGTAAGCTTATTGGAACTACCGCAGGATACTTAGGTTATGATAATAAAAACAATGTCTTTGAAAGGGTAAGAAGTATGCCGTCATCAGCCTTAATCATCGATAATTTTGATGACGGATGCATTGAAGTTAAAAATTTATTTGCAAAAATAATTGAATGTGGTTACGCTGAAGACGGTAGTGGTAAGCAAATAGATTTTACAAATTCGTACTTGATTTTTACTTCTTGTTTATCTGATGATAGTTCTTTGGGCTTTGGTGGTGCCGTTAACACTAAGGAAGAAGTCGCACCAGAAATAAAAGATAAAGTATGGGTTAAAATAATACTTAATAAACCAGATGATAACGTTTTGAAAAAGATATTTAATGATAAGATAGATAAAGTTATTTTAAAATACAAAGATATCAAGATAAACGTTGATCAAAAGTACCGTGATGCACTTTTTAAAAAAATTAAAGAGGTTAGTAAAATTGATGATGTTGTAGAAAATGAGTTTGAATCCAAAATAATAGAAGCTTTAATAAATTATGAAGAACGCATAGATTTTACCAGTTACAAAAAAACAAGTGATATATCAAACTAATATTACTTGTTTTTCTTTTTATATTTATTGTATAATAAAACAAATAAGGAGTGATAAAACATGAAAATATATAATACTCTTACTAGGAAGATAGAAGAATTTGTGCCTTATAATAAGAATTTAGTTACGATGTATACTTGTGGGCCAACCGTTTATCATTATGCCCACATTGGAAATTTAAGAACTTATATAATGGAAGATATTTTAGAGAAAACGCTTATTTATAATGGTTATAACGTTAAAAGAGTTATGAACATTACTGATGTTGGCCATTTATCAAGTGACTCGGACTCTGGTGAAGACAAAATGGTAAAAAGCGCTAAATCCGCTAATAAAACGGTTTTAGATATAGCCAGATTTTACACTGAAGCATTTTTTAATGATGCTAAAAAACTTAATATTAAAAAGCCTGGTATAATAGAACCAGCAACGAACCTTATAGATGATTACATTAAATTAATAAAGGCTTTATTAGCAAAAGGATTCGCTTATTTTTCTGGAGGAAACGTATACTTTGATACTTCTAAATTAGATGACTATTACGTTTTAACCAATCATAAAGAAGATGAGATGGTTGTGGGCGTAAGGGAAGGCGTTGAAAACGACAGCAACAAACGAAACCAGGCGGACTTCGTTTTGTGGTTTACCAAATCTAAATTTGAAGATCAAGAGTTAAAATGGGAGTCACCATGGGGATTAGGGTATCCTGGTTGGCACATTGAATGTTCTTGTATAAGTATGAAACACTTGGGTGAGTATTTAGATATACATTGTGGCGGTGTAGACAATATTTTTCCGCACCACACAAACGAAATAGCGCAATCAGAAAGTTATTTAGGCCATAAGTGGTGTAATTATTGGGTTCACTGTGAACATTTAAATGATAAGAATGGCAAAATGAGTAAATCTAAAGGTGATTTTTTAACCGTATCATTACTTGAAGAAAAAGGGTATAATCCTTTATCATACCGTTTAATGTGCTTACAGTCACATTATCGTAAGCAATTAACTTTTTCCTATGAAAATCTGGATAACGCGGAAACATCTTATAAGAAACTAAGACAAAGAACGCTAAGACTAAAAGACGATTATAATTTAATGACTGATAAGTTTGATTATTATGACCAAAAGTTTAAGGATTATTTGAATGATGACATGAATACTTCAAGTGCTTTAACCGTGCTGTATGACGTTTTAAAAGATGATGATTTAAATGAAACAACGAAAAGAAAACTCGTTTCAAAATTTGATGAGGTTTTATCCCTTGATTTGTTAAAGGAAGAAACACTAGATGATTCCTTCGTTAAAATGGTAGCAGGACAAATTGAAAAGAGAGCGCAGGCTAAGATGAATAAGAATTTTGAAGAAGCTGATAAAATAAGAGAAGAGCTATTAAAAATGGGGGTCGTAATAAAAGATACCAGAGAAGGAACGGTTTGGAGTAAAGTTTAAAAACTAAGTTATTGGCGCATAAAGCGCCTTAATAACTTAGTTTATTTATTGTCTTTATTTAATTATTTTAATATAATATATTATAAAGATAGAAAACATATGGAGGGATGTTTTCTTTCTAGCGCCAGGTCCAGGGTGGATGACGAGGTTGGTGGTTATCGAATGTTTTTCGGCGGATGCCATCACGGTATTTACTATTATCGTAAGAAATACTTTAAAAAATAAAATTAACATTATAACAAAGAGTATTTCGCATAGTTTTAAAAATATTTATGAGGAGAAAAAATGTGTGGAATAGTTGGATACGTAGGCAGTAATGGAAGCTGCGTACGTGTTTTAATTGACGGATTAAAACGTCTTGAATACAGGGGGTATGATTCGGCCGGAATAGCAAGAATTGTTTCTGATGAAGTAAAACTTACAAAAGAGTCAGGTAACCTTGATAATCTAGTTAGTAACATTGACTTTTCGGAAACATCAAACCTTGGTATTGGACATACTAGGTGGGCCACTCATGGCAAGGTTGATAAAGTGAATGCTCACCCTCATAAAGTGGGAAAGTTCACCTTGGTACATAATGGTATAATAGAAAATTATGCCGATATAAAAAACAATTTATTATTAAAAGGATATACGTTTAAAACGCAAACCGATACGGAAGTTTTGTGTGCGTTATTAGATTATTTATACAAAAGAAACAATAATGTTTTAGAAAGCATTTCAAGGCTTCCGTTACTAGTTACTGGTTCTTATGCTTTATGCATAATTTGTGATGACGATAAAGATAATTTGTACGTGGCTAAAAATAATAGTCCCTTAATAATCGGTGTTAACGAAGGTGAGAATTACGTGGCATCAGATGCTCAAGCTTTTATAGATAAGACTAAAAAATATGTTTCTTTAGAGGATTTAGATTATGGAAAAATCTCGAAAGATAATGTCCGGATATACCATGATGGTAAAAATAAAACGGTACAATTAAAAAGGTTTGAGTTTGGTTTATCTGATATTAGTAAAGATAATTATGAGCATTACATGTTAAAAGAAATTTATGAAGAAAAAGAGGTGTTCGTGAGGACAACAAGGCCATACTTAGATAATGGAATAACTAGTTTGATTGATAAAATGCCTGATTTTTCTAAGTATAAGAAAATTAGAATCATCGCTTGTGGTAGCGCGACCCATGCTGGCCTAGTAGGAAAGCAAATGCTAGAACGTTATGCTGAAATAAAAACAGAGGTTGAAACCGCTAGTGAGTTTAGGTACAACAAAGTATTTTTAGATAAAGATGAGTTGGTTATCGTAATATCTCAATCTGGTGAAACGGCTGATACCCTAGAAGCTTTAAAGATTGCTAACAACAATGGTAATGATACTTTAGGAATTATAAATGAAAAAGGAAGTACCATTGCAAGATTATCAAAAATAGTTATGTATACCGAGGCAGGAAAAGAGATTGCGGTTGCAACTACTAAGGCTTATTTAGCGCAAGTTACAATGCTATCATTAATAGCACTAAACCTTTCTTTTAAAAAAGATTTACTTGAAAAAGCAGTGCTAAAAAGAGTTTTATCCGACGCTCAGTTATTGACTAATTATATACAAGAATTATTTGAAAAAAGACAAGAGTACCAGAAAGTAGCAGATGGGTTAGCCACTCATAATGGCGTGTTTTTTATCGGAAGGTTAACCGACTATGCATTGGCCATGGAAGGCTCTTTAAAGTTAAAAGAGATATCTTATACTCATAGTGAAGCTTATCCTGCTGGGGAGTTAAAGCATGGTACCATTTCGTTAATCGAAGATAAAACCCCGGTTGTGGCACTAATAACTGATGATGTTATTGCTTCTAAAACGATAAGTAACATAAAAGAAGTCAAAGCAAGGGGAGCCCATGTTATTGTGATAACTAACAAAGATAATTTAGAAGATGATGTTTACGATGAAATTATAAAAATACCTAAAGTTTGTGATTTATTTAGTCCTGTATTGGCGGTTATCCCACTACAATTAATTGCTTACGAAGTTGCTAAAATAAAGGGTTGTACAATTGATAAACCCAAGAATTTAGCTAAGTCGGTTACGGTTGAATAATAAAAAAACAGTTTATGATACATATTAATATTGGTGATAATATACATGTATTATTTAAACTGTTTTTTTACTTATTCTATTTTAGGATACTTCTTGGAAACAATAATGTCTTTAATATTAAAATATGACTTTGAAAGTGGTATTTTATATGGTTGGTGGACGCCAGTTTATGGCTTTGGCGCGGTAATAATCATACTGGTTTCAAAGTATTTATTTAAACACTTGCACATGAATCGTTTTCTTGAGACCTTAATAATGTTTTTTGTTTGTGCTTTAATACTTTCGGTTACGGAGTTAGTAGGTGGTTTATTAATAGAAAGGGTATTTGGTGTGGTATTTTGGAGTTACGAAAACCAACGCTTTAATTTGGGACCTTACATAAGCTTAGAAATGGCCTTTGTTTGGGGTGTGTCAAGCGTTTTATTCGTATACTTAATTCATCCACTACTAAATAAGATTATTAAAAAAATTCCGGTTTGGTTAACTTTAATATTAACTTTTTTATTTGTTATTGATTTTACTTTAACTTTTATAACTGGGTTTAATAATTAAATTTTATTTCTTTTTTTTTCCATGAACAATAGAAATTAAATCTCCAGGAGTACAGTTTAAAAGATTACAAAATTTTTCGATGTATTTAAAAGAAATAGCGGTTGTTTCTCCTCTTATTAATCTATTTAAATTCCTGGATGTTAAATTCATTTCTTGTCTTAACCAGTATTTACTTTTATTATTCTTTTTTAGTAGTTCTTCAATATTAATTTTAATCATCTTTCATCACCATACTTCCTATAAAAATTATACCTTTTCTAGAAAAATCAAATAAGATACTTAAGTTACCCTTCTTTTATTTTGTAATTTAAGTATAAATTTATATCATTGATTAAATTGTCGAAACATAATTAAAGCTCAATTTATTTTTGAAATGGTCAGCAATGTAAAGTGTAAGAAAGTGCCAATAAGGGTAACTTAAATTGACATTGAAAATTTAATGTGTTACCATTTATTTATAGATAATAGAGGGTGTTTGATTTGAAGAATATTTTTAAAATAAAGGCATTTAGGATAAAAAATAGAGGCTTTACTTTAATAGAATTACTAATCACCATTGCTTTAATGTTAAGCATACTGGGAATTGCAATAGTAAGTTTTGTTGGGGTTAGTGATAGAAAAAAACAGGAAGCATACCAAGACGTGGTATCTCAAATAGAAACGGCTGGAGAAATGTATTTCCAAACAAATTCTTATCTATTTGATGGGTTAGACGACGGTGCGGTTGGGGTAATCGCACTAGGAAAGTTGGTTAGCGAAGATTATTTAAACCGTGTGACTGATCCAAGAACAGGTAAGGCAATACCTTATTGTTCGTACGTTGAAGTAAAAAAAGAAAACGGAAGGTACACCACTAAATACGTAGAATCTAGTGAAAATGACCCGGATCAATGTTCAGAAGAGGGATATACCATTGTTGTAACCGAGCCAGGTGGTCCTAGTATAACGGTAAATCCAGAACAGTATCCAGGAACTGGTAGGTACGATAACTGGTATGGCGATAGAGTTAACTTTAGAATGAACGCAAAAAACAATAATAATGGCGCCATCGTAAAAGTGGAAAGTTGTAATGCTAGTGGAAACGGAATATACTGTAATAATTATAGTCAAGTATTTGACTATTCCATCACTAGTGATGGCGCAACGGCGCTGGTTACAAATGATCCGGAAAAATCCGACGCCACTACTTGTTATAAAGCGACTAATGGTGGTGGTAAAAGTGCGGTTGCGTGCGCCAGCGCTAAAGTGGATAAGAATGCACCTACGTGCTCTTCAAGTGTAAAAAGTAGTAACGATAATCAAAAACATAATGGCTGGTTCAATTCTAATACTGGTGCTCCAACCATAACGTTTACCGGAAAGGATAACGAAAGTGGGATAAACGGTGCTACGACGGTAACAAAAACTCCAAAAGAGGGTAATAACGTCAACTATAAGCAAACCTTCGTTGATAAAGTTGGTCATGAAACTACTTGTCAAACTAATGTTAGCTATGACAAAACAAAGCCATCTTGTTCTATAAAATCTACTCCTAATGGTAAGAATGGCTGGTTTGTTTCGGATGCTTATTTTACCATAAACAGTATGCCAGCGGACGTTGATACTTGGAGTTGGAATACTGATTCTGGCTGGAGTAGTGGCACTTTAAATTATGCCACTCAAAAACCAGCCAACCAGACCAATTTGTATATGTCTAACGAAGGACAAAGAAAAGTAACGGTTAACATGACCGATAAAGCTGGAAATACAGGTAGTTGTTCATCGACCTTAAAAATTGATAAAACAAAACCAACGTGTAAAGTTAATACTTCTGGCACTAAAGGAAAAATAGTTAGCGGAAGGCAATGGTTTTTAACAAGCAATGTTAGCGTATCATTAACCAAGTCAGATGGTGGAAGTGGGGTTGATACATACGGATTAGCAACCTCTGCAAACAGTACCAATAAGAAAACCACGGGTACCCAATCGGCTCAAACTGGTGCTAATGGTGTTACTTGGTATGGATACGTGCAGGATAAAGCTGGTAATACAACCTCATGTAATTCAAATTTTGGTCTTGAAAAGTCAGTTACCATGAGTTTTACTGAAGCTAACAGAAATTTAACTAATACTTCGGTTTCATATAATCCAGGAGCGGATAGTAATGGAAAGCAAGTGTTTAATGGTAGTGGTTCATGTGGTTTTGGACAATGCTCAACCATAAATTGTTACACGAATAATAATTTTACCAGCCAATGTCCAAAGGCTTACTTTGCTAATTCTTGCATGAACGTTAATAACTTTGCTAGGTATTTTACGGTTAATTCCCCATCAGCTGGAGGCTCAGGTGTTGTGGTTAGGGTGGATGGTGATCCAAATCAGGCTACAAGTGGTATTAAGAGGTCTAGCGAACATTATGGATATCAATGTACGAAAGGTGGAAAATATAACGTATGGAATTGTGGTATAAGTAGTTCTTGGGCTACTGATGCTACGGCGCATACATATACTTATACTTCTCCTGCGGGCCTAAGTAGTAACCCAATCACCTTATATGTTGAATATTCCGCTGATTGTGGATATATTAGATAGTAAAAACTTCATCAAATTTGATGAAGTTTTTATAATATTTTATCTACTAATCCATACGCTTTAGCTTCCTTAGCGCTTAAATAATAATCCCTTTCGGTATCTTTTTCAATTTTCTCAATGTCTTTTCCGGTTTTTTCGGCGATGATACCATTTAGTTTGTTTCTTAAATACAAGATTCTGTCAGCTACTATTTTTATTTCCGTAGCTTGCCCGTTTACTCCTCCTAATGGTTGATGAATCATGACCTCACTATTAGGCAAAATGTATCTTTTTCCTTTGGTACCACTAGCCAAAATAACCGAGGCCATAGAAGCTGCCATGCCTACACATATCGTTGACACGTCACTTTTTATAAAGTTCATGGTGTCATATATTGCCATTCCCGAAGTTATGCTACCGCCTGGACTATTAATGTATAAACTAATGTCATCATGAGATTTAGAATCTAAAAAAAGAAGCTCACTAATTATCATGTTGGCACTATCATCATCTATCTCTTCGCCCAGAAAAATAATCCTATCTTTTAGCAACCTAGAATAAATGTCATAAACTCTTTCACCGTTATGAGTTTTTTCAACCACGCTTGGAATTAAATTCATATTTTTATCACCTAGTAATATTATGTATAATATGTTTGTAAATATTAACCAAATATTGTGACTTTTTTCTATATATCTGATAAAATAATATTATATAAAAGAATAAAAGAGGTGACCAGATTGGACGCTATTACAATAAAATATAAAAATGAGAATTATGAATATGAAAAAAATACTACGTTATTAGAGGTATCAGAAAAATTTAAGGGCGATTTTAAGGATAGAATAATTGTTGCAACGGTTGATAATAGATTATCTTCTTTGGAGTCTAAACTAACTAGAAATTGTTCCGTTAATTTTTATGATATAAATAGCGTATTAGGTAATCGTACTTATTTAAGAGGCGTTTACTTTCTGTTTTCCAAGGCGGTTAAGGACGTTATTAATTGCGACGTTAAGATAATGCATGTGATTGAAAAGGGAACGTACTGTGAAGTTCTTACCAACGAACTTATTTCGGAAGTAACGGTAGAAAAAATAAAAATAAGGATGAGAGAACTTAGTGAAAGTAAACTTCCGATAACTAAAATAATGGTATCAAGGCTTGATGCGATTGACTATTTTGATAAGATAAACCAGAAAGATAAGGCGGATTCGTTGAGGTTTATTAGTAACTCTAGCATAAGTCTTTATAAACTTGGTGATACATTGGATTATTTTTATGGTGTTTTACCATGTAATACTAGTTATTTTGATAAGTTTAACGTTAAGTACTTAAAAGATAATAAAGTTATTTTATTAGCACCTTACTTATATGATACTGATGATAAGCTTAAGTATGAAAAAAACGACATGCTAATAGGAGCGGTAGAAAAACATGATAGATACCTAGAGGCGTTAGGGATTAATACTTCGGTAGAACTTAATAGAACTATTTCTAACGGAAATTATGGTGAAATAATAAGAATTAGTGAGTCTTTACAAAATAACCGGATGTTTGAAATCGTAAATAAAATCACGAAAAACAAAGATACAAAAATGGTTTTAATAACCGGTCCTTCATCATCTGGCAAGACCACAACGTCTAAAAAACTATCGTTGTTTTTAAGAAGTAAAGGATATGACCCAATACCGATTTCGGTAGATGATTTTTACGTCAACTTAGAGGACCGGGTTTTAAATGATAAGGGAGAACCTGAAAAAGAGAGTATTGATGCCATTGATACTAATCAGTTTAACAAGAAAATTTCAGAGCTGTTAAACGGAGAGAAGGTTCATTTGCCAAGATATAACTTCATTAAAGGAAAACAAGAGTTTTCTGATAAAGTAACAAAAATGAATGAAAATAGTATTTTGATAATAGAGGGAATTCACGCTTTTAACGAAAAATTAACCGAAATGATTCCTGATGGCAATAAATTTAAGTTATATATTTGTCCTTTAACGCCACTGAACGTAGATAACCATAATTTATTTACCAGTAATGATAACCGTCTTTTAAGAAGAATAGTAAGAGATAATAGAACAAGGGGAGTTAGTGCTTCACAGACTTTAGCACTTTGGAGGAGTGTAAGGGACGCTGAAGAAACAACGATATTTCCATACGTTAAAGACGCTGATGAGGTATTAAATACGTCGTTAGTTTATGAGTTGGGCGTTTTAAGAACTTATGCGGAACCCTTATTGTTTTCGGTGTCAGAAGATGACGTAAATTATGACGATGCAATTAGATTAATTAATTTATTTAGGGTTATACTAGGAATACCTAGTGATGATGTTCCAAATGATTCAATAATAAGAGAGTTTATTGGTGGTAGTTGCTTTAAAGAATAATTTATAAGGAGATGATATAAAATGGCAATAAAAGTAGCGATTAATGGATTTGGAAGAATAGGAAGATTGGTTTTTAGAATTATGCAGGAAGATGCTGATTTTGACGTGGTGGCAATCAATGATTTAACCGACGCCGCCCAGCTAGCGTACCTTTTAAAATATGATACATCACATAGAAGGTACAGAACCGATGAAATAACTTCTGATGATGAGAACATAATCATTGGTGGTAAGAAGATAAGAATTTATAAAGAAAGTGATCCTAATAATTTACCATGGAAGAATTTGGGTATAGATTTAGTTTTTGAGTGCACCGGTTTCTTTACGAGTAAAGAAAAGTCCATGGCACATATTAACGCCGGAGCAAAGAAAGTCATTATTTCAGCACCCGCTAAAGGTGATTTAAAAACCATTGTTTATAACGTTAACCATGGTACGTTAGACGGAAGTGAAAACATTATTAGTGCAGCAAGTTGTACGACTAATTGCCTTGCACCAGTAATGAAGTTATTGGTTGATAATTATGGTGTTGAAAAAGGTTTTATGACTACGGTTCATGCTTATACTAATGACCAATCAACCCTTGATGTTGCTCATAAAAAAGGTTTTATGTCAAGAAGGGGAAGAGCGGCTGCAGCTAACATCGTCCCGGCATCAACCGGTGCTGCAAGCGCTATTGGGCTTGTTATTCCAGAATTAAAAGGAAGGCTTGATGGTACGGCAATGAGGGTTCCCGTTACCACTGGATCAGTAGTTGATTTAACCCTTGAATTAGGTAAAAACGTTACGGAACAAGAAATTAATGAAATGTTTAAGAATAACCAAAGTGAAACGATTAAATACACCGACGACCCTATTGTTTCTAGTGATAGCATAGGTATTACTTGTGGGGCTTTAGTTGATGGTCTTTTAACAAACGTAATTGAAGTAGATGGAAAGCAATTAGTTAAAGTTGTTGCTTGGTATGACAATGAAATGAGCTATTCAGCCCAAATGGTTAGAACCGCAAAATACTTTGCTAGTAAATAAATAATGCGGAATACTTTTAAAGTATTCTTTTTTAATATTGGTATAAACATTAAACTTCTATGTTTTTTTCTAAATAACAAGTGATTTGAAAAGTTATAACTAATAATCTAACTAAAAACTAGCATTGTTTTCCATTTTTTATTTGCAAAAGAATAGAAAGTGGGGGATGGTTATTAGAATTAAATTTGAAATAAAGTTTACTTCAAAACTAATCATCATATTACTTATAATAGTAATCATAATGGTTATTATCTATAAATAAGAAAACAGAGTTAGTTGCTAAAAACTAGCTCTGTCTTTCAAAAAACATAAACTTTTGGAAAACAACTAGTTAAGTTGTCCTCACCAAATAAATTATATCCAAAAATAAAATAAATATCAACCGAAAAAGCACTTTACATTTTAGGTTTCTCTAGAATTATGCTTTAGCTAGCTTTTAAAAGCTAGTGTTTTTTTTGTATAATCATGTTATAATAAAAATATCAAGATATGGAGGTGATTATTGCATGGGCTTTATGAGTGACCTTTATAAGGAAGAAAAGGAAAAAAAGAAGTTTCAGTTAACAAGGGGAATGCTTATATTAGGAATTGTAATATTAGTAGTTATTATTGCAATAATCATCATAGTTGTTAGCGTTTTAAATAAAAATAAACCTGACTACACTAAGGAAGATTTTGAAAAGTTAGAGGCCAGAATGGTTGAGGAAGCTCCGATATATGTTTCTCAAAAAAATATTTCTTTAACTACTGCCGAAATAAGAATTGATTTAAAGGACATGCTAATTAGTGCGGGAGGTTCAATTGATCCCGATAAAACTAAGGCCGCTAAAATATGCGAGGGATACGTGGTTGCTTCTAAGGCTGAAACGGAAAGTTATAGGGCTTATATTAAGTGTAAGAATTTATATACTACCAAGGGATACGTTGATGAGCCTAAAACAACTACCACGACTAATGGTGAGGAAAAGGATAATACTAAACCTGTCATAACTCTTGTTGGAGAAAAAGAAATGAACGTTACCCAAGGTTCTTCTTTTAACGATCCGGGAGCAACCGCAACCGATAATAAAGACGGAGACATAACTTCACAAATTAAGGTTTCTGGAAGCGTTGACACTTCAAAGGTTGGTGAGTATACGTTAACGTATCAGGTGACTGACAAAGCTGGTAATAAGGCTGAAGAAAAAAGAAAAGTTACGGTGGTTGCGGCACCAACTACTACTCCTAGTGTTAACACGACCGTTAAAACAACCACTAAAAAGTCAACTAACAATAACAGACCATCAGGTAGTCCTTCAATAACTTTAAGGGGGAATAATCCATATAGTATGAATGTTGGTTCCTCTTATCATGAACCGGGTTATTCTGCCCGTAATTCAATCGGAGGTGACATAACCGCAAGCGTTAGGGTTACAAATAACATTAATACGGGCGTGGCAGGTACTTATTACGTTAATTATACCGTTACAGATTCTTATGGTAAATCTGCTAGTGCTACGCGTACTGTTATTGTCCGCTCTTCTTACGTTGCGTTAAGCGGTATTAGTTTGTCGCCTAATTCGTTTACTTTGTCCGTTGGAGCAAGTAGAACTTTACAAGTGTATTTTAACCCAACAAATGCTTCTAATAAAAGTGTTACCTGGAGTACTTCTAACGCCAACGTAGCAACCGTATCTGGCGGAACGATTTATGCAATGTCAAGAGGAACGGCCGTTATAACGGTGTATGGAGCGGATGGAAAATCTGCTTCGGCGCGGGTTACTGTTAGGTAAGAAAGGAATGAAACACGTGAAAAGATTAATAACTGATTTTGATTTGAATGATAAAAAAGTAATTATAAGATGTGATTTAAACGTTCCAATTAAAGACGGCGTTATCCTCGATGATAACCGCATTAAAGAAAGTTTAAAAACCATTAAATACGCTATTGGTAATAATGCTAAAGTTATAATTTTATCTCATTTAGGAAGAATAAAAAGTGAAGAAGATAAAATTAAAAACTCTTTAAAACCGGTAGCGGCTAGATTATCAGAATTATTGCAGCAAGACGTGGTGTTTGTTGAAGAAACACGTGGACGAGTGCTAGAAGAACATGTGAAAGACCTAAAACCGGGAGAAGTACTTTTGGTTCAAAATACAAGGTTTGAAGACTATCCTGATAAGAAGGAAAGTACGAACGATTCAGAATTAGGAAAGTACTGGGCTTCTTTAGGGGATATATTTGTTAATGACGCTTTTGGAACTGCGCACCGGGCGCATGCTTCTAACGTTGGAGTTGCTAGCAACTTACCTTCAGCGTTGGGCTTCTTGGTCGAAAAGGAGTTGAAGATGCTTGAGGCGGTTATAAATAACGTAAAACATCCGTACACGGTAATCATGGGTGGTGCTAAGATGCGTGATAAAATCAAGGTCATTGATAAATTGGCACAAAAAGCTGATTACTTACTTTTTGCCGGGGGAATCGCTAACACCTTTTTGGTGGCAAGTGGTTATGACCTTAAAGCTTCGGTTTATGACGAGGAAAGTGTTTCATATTGCAAAACTCTTCTTGATAAGTATGATGATAAAATAATTTTACCAGTTGACGGCTATGCTAATTTAAGCTACGAAGATACCGATAAGCCAATTTACGTTCAAAATGAAGCGGTGCCAGATAAGTCCGTGGTTTTGGATGTTGGTCCAAAAACAATTAATCTTTTTAAAAAATATATCTTAAAATCGAATACCATCTTTTGGAATGGCCCGGTTGGGGTGTTTGAGTTTGAACATTTTAAAACGGGAACAAAAAATATATGTGAATTATTAAAGGAAAGTAACGCCGTAGTGGTAGTTGGTGGCGGTGATTCAGCATCCGCGGTGATAAATTTAGGATATAAAAATGATTTTACTCACGTATCAACCGGTGGTGGTGCATCACTTTGTTACATTGAAGGAAAAAGCTTGCCAGGCATTGAGATAATAAACGATAAGTAGGTGTGTTTATGAAAAATAAGAAAGCAAATTTACTAATTCTTTTAGTAGCAATTATTCTTGTTTTGTATTTTACGTTAAAAGATAATTTCTCTGATGTTGTTGAAAAATTAAAAGAGGCTAACATTTTAATTTTTATTCTTGCTATTTTAATCTTTCTTATTTCGTTATTTTTTAAGGCTGCCTCGTTTAAAAATTTTATCAATGAGTACCATTGTAAATATTCCTTTAAAAACTCTTATTTACTTACTTTGATAGGTCAGTTTTTAAATGGCATAACACCATTTTCATCTGGCGGACAGCCTTTTCAAGTTTATTTGTTAAAGAAGCAAGGAGTTAGGATAACCGACTCAACGAACGTCATGATAAAAGACTTTATAGCGTTTCAAATGGCGTTAATCATAATGGGGATATTTGCGATATTGTTTAACTTTAAATTTAATATTATTTCTAACGAAAGCGCACTATCTTGGTTAATATTTGTTGGTTTTGGTATTAATATTATCGTTTTACTATTTTTGTTTTTCTTATCGTGTGCTAAGAAAACTGGAAAAAAATTAGTTAACTCTTTTTTGAACTTTTTGTTTAAGTTTAAATTCATGGTTAAGTTTAAGGAAAAGAAAGAAAAGCTTCTATTGAGTTTAGATCATTTTTACGAGACTAGCGCCACCATAAAAAATGGCAAACTAAGACTTTTTAATGGGATTATTTATAATTTAATTCATCTGGTATTACTATATTTAATTCCGATGATTATCTTTA
The DNA here is from genome assembly GCA_946500425.1 of uncultured Mollicutes bacterium. Lineage (GTDB taxonomy): Bacteria > Bacillota_I > Bacilli_A > RF39 > UBA660 > Aphodocola. The sequence goes on from CAMMVQ010000017.1 coordinate 20,513, forward strand.
TGGCTTTAGGTGATTACAACGTTACTCCTTTAGAGTCGGTGGTAGCTACTTCTTTTGTTATGTTAATCGGCAACTTCATCCCAATTCCGGGAGCAACCGGTGGTATTGAATATAGTTTTATTAAATTTTTTGGCTGCTTTTCTTCGGGAGCATTATTATCGGGAGCAATGCTTTTGTGGCGTTTTGTAACGTACTTTTTACCAATGGTTATAGGTGCGGTTGTTTTGGTTTTCAAAAGGGAGGTTAAGCAAAAATGAGAATAGGATTGTTTACGGATACGTATCCACCTTTTATTAATGGTGTTTCAACAAGTGTTTTGATGCTTAAGCAGGGATTAGAAAAACTTGGACATGAAGTTTTCGTTGTCACGGTGAACAGTGAGTCTTTTTCGTACAAGAACGAAGAAAGAGTTCTTCGGGTACCGGGAATACCGATTGGAATTTTTGATTACCGCTTAACTAGTTTATATCCATTAAAAGCAAATAAAATCATAAAAAGTTGGAACTTAGATATAATTCATACACATACGGAGTTTGGAATAGGGTCTTTTGCTAGGCTTTTATCAAAGCAATATAACATACCATTAGTTCATACGTACCATACCATGTATGAAGAGTACGTATATTATATAACCAAGGGTTACTTTGATGGTGCCTCAAAGAAATTAGTTGAATACTTAACGTTATTCTTATGCGATAAAACGATTGATGAACTTATCGTCCCAACTCAAAAGACTTATGATTTATTTAAGGAAAAGTACAAGGTAAAAAGAGACGTTCACATCATTCCAACCGGAATTGATGTTACTAGATTTTATAAAGAAAACATTGATATGAAAGACGTTTTAAAGCTAAAAAAGGATTTAAACATCGGTAAGGATGATTTTACGATACTATATGTAGGGCGTGTTGCTAAAGAAAAAAGTATAGATTTTCTTATTAATAATTTAAAAGTTATTAATAAAAAGATTCCTAAGACCAAACTTGTTATCGTTGGCGATGGTCCCGACATGAAGGACCTTATTATGCTTACTGATAAATTAAAACTTAACAAAAACGTTATCTTTGCTGGAAAAGTGCCATGGAAAGAAGTTCCAAAATATTATCAGATGGCTGATGTTTTTGTAACGGCTTCAACCACCGAAACTCAAGGACTTACGGTAATTGAAGCCATGGCCGCGTCTAAACCGGTGGTTGCCATTAAAGATGAAAGTTTTGAACTTGTAATAAATGATAAACAAGACGGGTTATTCTTTACTAATGATGGTGAGTACCGTGACTTGATATTTAAACTTTATAAAGATAAAAAATACCGGCAAACAATAGCTAAGCAAGCAAGGATTACCGCCAATAGTTATAGTGCCGAAGTATATGCAAAAAGAGTTTTGGAGGTATATAAAAGTGTCTCTCACAAAGATAATAACATTTTAAGACGGGTTTTTAATAACATTCATAACGTTACTAAAAAAAGCGGTGAAAAAAAATGAAAAAATTAGTTGTATGTAATCAAAAAATGCTTTTAGCCCGTGACGAAGCTAAACTTTTAAGAAAGGCGTTAGACGACGTAGATTTATCTAAAATTAACTTTATAGTTTGCCCTAGTTACATAAATTTAGATGTCTTTAAAGGCTATAATTTGGGGGCTCAAGACGCTTTTTACGAAGATAAGGGTACGTTTACTGGTGAGATTTCTGCTTACCAGTTAAGCTTGCTAAACGTTAAATTCGTAATTATTGGACATTCAGAAAGAAGAATGTTTGATAATGAAAAGGTTATTAACGCTAAGGTGAAGGCAGTTTTAAGAAATTCTATGACACCAATTCTGTGCGTTGGTGAGACGAAGACTGATAAATCCTTAAGAAGAACCAGCGAGGTCATTAAAAGACAACTAGAAACAGCGTTAAGTGGTGTTGTGTTAGATGACACTCAAGAAATAATAATCGCTTACGAACCGGTTTGGGCCATAGGAAGCGGGAAATGCATGCAAAAAGAGGATATAGAAGATACAATATTATACATAAAAAAGATTTTGTCAATGTTAGAAATATCTAATTATAAAATAATATATGGTGGTTCAATTACTCCTAAAACTATAGAAAACATAAGAAATGAATTAGTTGATGGTTATTTAATTGGTAATTCTTCAGTATTTTTAGATGATTTAAACATGATAATTAAATGTATAAAATAGTGTAAATAAGAGTAAATTTCAACAATTTATTCTTTTCTTTTGCGTTAAAATTATGTTATGCTTAAATTGCTGATGAAAGGGTGAGGATTTTATGGCTGATACTTTACTAAATGTCAAAAATGATGTACCCAAAAGTTTTCATAGTAAATTAATTGATCATTTGCTTAACATCAGGCTTACTTTGATGGTAAAAAAATTAATTAGTGACACCATTTCAAGAAAAGAGTTAAGAAGTATTATAAAAAATGAAGAGGAAAGCGCAAAAGATAAATTAATTACGGAAGCCTTGGATGAGACGTTTGAAGAATACTTTAAAGAGCATGATTATGATAATGATAACCAAAGTCATAATTTTGAGGACCATGAGGAAAAGGGAATTTCACTTGTGAAAAGAGGATATTTTAAAAGCGATGATACCCAAGATTTAGATGGGAATAAAGCAGCGTAAAACATAAGTTATTTAATAAATTTAAGGATGTAGTATTTTTAAGTATTACATTCTTTTTTTGTTCGACAATGTTTGATAATTTTATTGAAAAAGTTTATATATAATGAAGAAGAAAAGTGGGAGGAAATTATATGAAAGAAAATAAACAAATAAGATTATTGGTGGTAGATGATAACGAAAGCTTAGTTGGAATGTTAAAGGATTATTTTGAAGACCATAACCAAATAAGCGTGGTAAAAGAAGCGTTTAATGGTGAAGAGGCGTTACCAATCATTGAAAAAGAACAAGATTCTTATGACGCTGTTTTATTAGATTTAATCATGCCTAAAAAAGATGGGATTTACGTTTTGGAGCAGATGCACAAAAAAGGAATAAATAAACCGGTTATAATTGGTACTTCGTTTAACGCTGATGAGACGATTGCCAGAGTCTCAAAATACAATCCTAAACATTTTGTATTAAAGCCTTTTGATATGGTGGACTTGGAAAATAAAATTTTAGACGCTGTTAATTTTGTGCCTAATTCTGAGTCCAAGGTTAACTTGTATCATAATAATTTAGAGATATCCGTAACTAAGTTGTTACACGGACTTGGTGTTCCTTCTCATATTAAAGGTTATCAATACATTCGCGAGGGCGTTATTTTAATGTATGAAAAACCTGATATCGTAGGTGCGATAACTAAAGAATTGTATCCTGAAATAGCAAGTAGGTTTGATACTACGGTATCTAGAGTTGAAAGAGCCATCAGGCATGCCATTGAAGTAAGTTGGAACAGAGGAGACATTGAGCTTATGGAAGAAGTGTTTGGTCACAGCGTAGATTATGACCGCGCAAAACCAACGAATAGCGAATTCATTGTTACCGTTTCTGATAAGTTAAGATTAGAATTTAGTAGTATGAAACAAAAGAACCAATAATTTTGGTTTTTTTATTATAATTTAATAAATTTTTAATAATTTGGTGGTATACTATAATATATGGAGGTATAAAATGACTAAAAATATTGATAGTAGGATGTCGAGGTTTTTCTCTCAAGTTTATTTATGGATGTTTGTTGGATTGTTAGTATCCGCCGGGGTTGCTTATTATACGGCTAACAGTGTTGCGATGCTACGGTTTGTAGAGCAAAGTTACTTTTTCATAATAATTGCGGAACTTTTGGTTGTAATTTTGTTCACAGCTTTAAGAAAAAAGGTTTCACCAGGAATGGCTAAGCTGCTATTTATCATATACGCAGCAACAAGTGGCCTTACCCTTTCTTCGATTTTCATTGCTTTCAAGATAACTAGTATTGCCGTTGTCTTTGTGGCGGCCGCCTTAATGTTTGGTATGTTAGCACTTTATGGTTTCATTACGAAGCAGGATTTATCTTCCTTGGGTAAGATTTTAATATTTGCTTTACTTGCAATAGTAATAGTTTCACTTATAAATATTTTTGTTGGAAATTCGGGATTATCCATATTTATATCCATTATTTCGGTGGTTGTTTTCTTGGGACTTACAGCTTGGGATATGCAGGCTTTAAAAAGCATGTATAATTATTATCAAAACGATGAGGCCGAATTAAATAAGGTTGCTATTTATGGTGCACTTGATTTGTATCTTGATTTTATAAACATATTCCTACAACTTTTAAATTTATTTGGAAGTAGTAAAGATTAAAGATTAAAATTGGTGGTGATAATTTGGATGATTTCGTTAGTGAAGTAAAAAAGCATGAAAACTATGATGGACTTTCGGTTGACATGTTTTTTGAGGCTTTAAAAGATCAAATTAAGTTAAACCACGTATATTTATCAAACGAAGAAAAAACTTGTTCCTTTAATGGTTTGGTTTTCATGAAAAGTATTTTAGGTTATGAAAAGTATAATGATAGCAAAGTAGACACGGTAGTTAATTTGTCGGTAAGTAACGAGTATCTTATCGCGGATATAGCGCCTTCAGTAACACTTGATGATTACTGGGATTATCCTTCTATAGAAATTACTTTGTTTCCTAAAAGTAAAGGTTCCCTACTTAAAGTTAGTAAAGGGTATTATAATGAAGGAATGGGTTTGCTTATATCCTTTACAACTGGGCCTGATGAAGCAAACGGGGTTTTTGAAGCATCGGTGATAAGAAATGATGATTTAACCCCTTTTGAACTTAAGAATCATTGTGAAAAAAGAATTGGTAGCACGGCGTTTTCTTCTCCTAGCATAAAATATGGCAATCAAAAAATAAACCATGTTTTTAAAAAAACATTCGAAAAAATAAAAGAAAAGGGAAACGTAAAAAAATAACGCATTAATACGGACTCTACTTATGTAGAGTTTTTTAAATTTAACAAAAAATAAAGAAAAGAAAAAATAAAAAAAGAGAAAAAAAGGAATAGATGGTATAAATAAAAAAAATAGAGTAAAAAAGTCTCCAAAAAAAGAAAAATGGTAGTTTGAAAAAGA
>CAMMVQ010000018.1 GCA_946500425.1 uncultured Mollicutes bacterium
TGCATGTCTTAGGCATGCCGCCAGCGTTCATCCTGAGCCAGGATCAAACTCTCAAAAATATATTTTATTTTTAATGTTCGTTTTGTCCTAGCTACTCAAATAGTCTTGACGTTTTGCTCAGTTTTCAAAGATCATTTTCCCTTTGTTTTACAAAGGTTTTTTACACTCTTTTTGTCAAGTGCGTATTAAATATACCACATTAAAATAACCATGTCAACAACTTTTTTCAAATTTTTTAAATTTTTTTTATTTTTCTTATAAAATGCCGTTTTTATTTGAAGAATAAAGCTTTTTTCATGATCATTTCTATTTAATATATGCTGTTTATTACCTTTTATTACCAATTAACAACATATAAGTATCAAAATATTTTTTGACTTCATTTTTATCAAACGGACCTTGTCCACTTTTGTATAATGTTATCAGATTTTTTAACTCTTGCTTTACAATTATATCTATTTCCTTAGAATATCCCATCTTATTTCTATGATATTCATACTCCGCTTCGTCCAAAATCTTATAAGTACCGTCAGGAAAAACCCTTAAGTCCAAATCATAATCAATGTACTTTATAACTTTACCTTCCAAAATTGTGGGGCTAGCAATGTTGCAATAATAATATATACCGCTTTCTTTAAACTGCGTTATAACGTTATACCATTTATTTTTGTAATAATATATTATCGCCGGTTCCTTAGTGTACCAAACCCTTCCGTCACTATTATTAACCCTGGCCCTACTGTTTCCAAAAACTAAATAATCCTTTTTTATGTCTAACAAAATGGCCTCATCCCAACTACGGTGAATGTTTCCGTCGTGTTTATAACAATGAATCATATAGTTTTCACCAATCTTCATGTTTTTCATAATTATCACCTAATAACAATATATTATACTTTTTATAAGAAAAACTCAAGTCCGAAACAAAAACAATCACCATTTCTAAGTGATTGCTTAAATAGTAATTATTTATCTGCTACTAAATTTAAAGCTGCGTTTAACTGATTATCATTTTCCGCGGTTGGGTTCTGCTCATAAGTTTCGGATAATTGAACTTCAAGAGTTGGTTCAACGCCGACGTTATTTATCCACTTTCCTTTTGGAGATAACCATTTTTGGGTCGTATATTTGATCATTCCCCCGGTTTTTAAGTCTTTTGTAACTTGTACCGTGCCCTTACCGTAAGTGTAGGTACCAACAACATCAGCACCATAAGCCTCTTTAAGACTTACCGCTAAAATTTCAGAAGCAGACGCACTTGCCTCGTTAGCTAATACCGCTATAGGATAATTTCTTGATTCATCGGTCTCGTCGGTGTATTTAATGGTTCCCTTTTTATCAGAGGTCTGATAAATAATGGCTCCCTTAGGTAAAAACATGTCCAAAATATTTGTAACAGAATGTAAATAGCCACCAGAATTTCCACGCACATCAATAACAAGGCCATCAATTGAATCTTCCTCTAACGATTCTAATTGTTCTTTAAACTGTTCGTAAGTATTATTAGCAAAATTATTTATTAAAATATATCCTATTTTCTTATCATTAATATTATAGCTTTTAGATTCTACGGATTCTATGGTAACAACTCTTTTTTCAACCTCAAATTCTAGTTCCGTGTCATTTCTTTTAACCCTTATCTTTGCCTTGTTATGCTTATCATCTTTAATCAAGGCTGTAACCTGAGTCGTATTCATTCCTTTTACACTTTTCCCGTTAACTGATAAGATAATGTCATTAAACTTAAGTCCCGCTTCACTTGCCGGAGAGTTTTTAAAAACTGAAAAAACAAAAATATTTCCTTCGGCATCAATTGATATTTCAACGCCTATTCCCTCGTAAGAACCATTCATTGACTCATTAAAACTTTCCATCTCATCCTTGGTAAAGAACATCGTATGCGGGTCTTTTAAAGCTTCTAGCATTCCGTCTATAGCACCTTCCGTCAACGCTTTTTTATCTACGTCCTTATAATAAGAATCATTAATTAAATCGTAAACCTCTTCTAGTTCCGATAAATAGTTATCACTACTTTTTGAAATGCTTTTAGAATTAGAACCATTATGTACATCTATCTCGTGCATAACTAAAAAAGTTAAAAAGATAGAAGCAATCATAATTAATACCCCAAATAATATTAACTCGTATATCTTAAAATCACTACGTTTATTTAATGCATCATTAACTTTTTTATTCATCTTAAATACACAACCTTCCGCATAATAAAAGTATAACACATATACAAGAAAAAAAGTAACTAAATGTTACTTCAATTCATTTAATATTTCACTTTCTTCATTTATTGAATTACTTACTACGCCGTTACTTATTTTAAGCAGGGTTGGAACTTTTACTTTCAAGTCCTTAGACGATGAAACGTTTATGGTTTGATCTTTTGAAACCACGTAACTATTAATGGCTTCATCGACGTTTACCTTATACAGCTTAGTTTCTCCATCATAATTTGAAATCGCATTTTTTAATCTGGTAGTAGCCTCATCATTTGAAAAGAATATGACCATATAATTAGCCTCTTTCCGAGAAAGAGTTTCTCCGGCAATTATCATGTCATCATATATACTGGTTACTTTAGCAGAAGTAGTTGTCGTGTTTTTCTTCTCGTCATTACCTTTATTTCCACCTATTTCACCAGTCATGAATACTGCCGTAGTTAAATATACTATAACCAATATTAGTATAACCGTAACAGATATTATGATTGCGTTTTTTACTTCAGTTTTCATTTAAATCACCAGTATAATTGTATCATAATTTTTTAATAATATAAATATTATTTGGTTATTGGCATTGAAGAAATTGACTTAGCTACGTTTAGAAGTTCAGTTTGGGATAAATCGCTCGAAACCAAGTAATACTCAATACCGTCGCTTATCCAGTTTACAGAAGAATCTCCTATGATTGCAACGGCATCCGCAAAGATATCTAATTCACCACTAGTTGGGATGACTTCCATTTCATCAGATTTTACTACGTTTTCCTCGACCAGCATAAATGGATTTTCTCCAGCAAAGGTTAAAATTATTCTTGAACCTTCGTCTAGTTCAACGGTTTTTTCATTTTCTAAATAGGTGCCTTCTGGTAGGTACATAGGATAAATAGCTTCCTCTAAAGTTCTTATTTCTTCTTGAGTTTCTTCTGATTTTTCGTTTTGTTCTGCTAAGGTTTCCATGTTTTCTTCCAACACAAAATAGTTATCTTTAAATTTAGCTTTCATATCAACACTTTTAAAGTTAACTTTTATTTGAGCGTTTTCCTCATCGTCATATACCATTACTTTTTGAATGTTTAAATTCTTATCAAAAGTAACTTCTTGATGTGTTAAACGTTTGTTATTTTTATAATTAACGGTGCTGGTGAAAACATAACCTTTACTAGTTTTTTTCATACTTAGTTTATCATCTTTTTTCATGTCATCAAGTACTGATTGTAACAAATAACTTTGTGAGTTATTGTATGGCCACTTGCTTTGAAACTTGAAACTCTTATTCAACGTTGGTGTTAAAACTATAACACACAAAAGTTTTAAGTTTTTATAGTATCTTATATATATTATTAAATTTATTTATTTTCTATTTTATCTTGCGATTCAATATATTTATAGTTTAAGTTATTATTTTTGGTTATTACTGATTCTCCTAGTTTTCTTTCAAGATCGTCTCTAGCAACTTTTGCAGTATTACCACCCATTCTTGCTATTTTTTTATTTTGTTCTAAACCATAAGGTTTATGTTTTTTAGCAAGTTCTCTTGTTGCTGTTTCTCCTAAATCTGTTAAAAGAACTTCTATATCAGACATATTATCTCTTAAAGATTCTTTACGAAGTCCTTTAAATGCTTTATATTCACTTGCTTTCATTCCAGACCATTCTTGATAAATTTCATTTGTTAGTATCCCATATTCATAATTTTTAGTGATACCGCCATCTTTCCAAACATCAGTTAACCTTTTTCTATCAACAATTCCATCTAACCTATCTTTAATCCATTTATCACTATATCCTCGTTTTCTATAATAATCTACTGCCCTGTTAATAGCAATTTCAGGATCAAATACCTCATCTATTCTTTCACTACCTAAATTAGCAAGCCATAATTTAAAAGGTTCAGCTTTAGGACTAGGAACAGATTCAATTAATCTCAATATTCCTTTAGTATCTAAAGTGTCAGTCAAATAATTTTTTCCATCTTTTTTTGACTTCATTTTGAGTTGCACGATTTTTTCGTGCAACTGACTTCCTTCATCTTTTAATTTTCTTTTTAAATCGCTCCAATAATTTCTTGGGATATTAGCATTAGTTAATGCACTAATAACATCAACAACACTAAAATAATATTCTTCTTTTTCATTATCCCAAATACTTCTTATTTCATTACCCTCAAAAAGATTTGATATTGTTTCTAATTTATCTTTACTCATTTATTACCTCCTTTAAATCAACTTAAACTTATAATATATATCAATATTTTTTTCTTCATCTATCTCTATTCTATCAATTAGTGAACTAATTAATGCACGAGATGGATTTTTCATTTCTAAAAATTCTTTAATTTTATCTAGATAAAAATTATCATTAGTTTCCCCATTATTTTCTAAATTATACAGAGTTCTTTCATATTCTAATTTCTTTTTCTTTGATTCATTAATCTCTAGGGTCAAGGTGTTGTAAGTTCTTTTATACATTTCTAAAGTTATATTTCCTTCTAATTTATCATTGTAGCAAATATCTATTTTTTTATTAGCATTTTCGATTGCTGTTTCTAATCTAAATATTTCTCCTTTAATACTATCTTTTTTCTTTTTGATTCTATCATTTGTTTTTAATATACTTTCAAGAGTTTTTTCATCTAGATATTTTTTTGCCATTTTTCGTAAATTATCTAAAACTATATTTTCTATAATTTGATATTTAATAGAATGAGGTGTGCATACATCTTGTTTTTTTCTTTTAGCCCAATAATTACAATTACCATAAATACGGCTAACCTCTCCATATTTTTTAGTTTGTTGCTTATGTTCTCTAAATCCAATTGTGTGCTTACAATCTTTACAATATATTAAACCACGAAGTAAAAGTTTATCGGTTACACCATTACCTTTGCCACGATTTTTATTACTTTTAAACATTTCTTCTGCTAATTCAAATGTTTCTTTATCAATTATTGGTTCTACTGCACCAACTGATATAATCCAATCATTTTCTTTATTATGAACTCTTTTTTTAGATTTATAATTTACTTTCCTTTGACGGCATTGTGTTAGATTTCCAATATAGGTTGGATTTTTTAGAATATCATTAACTGTCCTTGTTGCCCAAACACCATAATGAACATTGTCTTGTCCTAACTTCATATTTTTTTGCATACTTGGTGTTGGTATATGTTCACTTGTTAAAGTATCACATATCTTGCTTAAACTATCTCCACCTGTAAACATATCAAATATTCTTCTAACCACATTTGCAGATTCTTCATCAATTTCAAGTTTGTGCTTATCTTCTTCACTCTTTTTATAGCCATAAGGAGCGTATGCTCCAACAAATAAACCATTTCGTTTTTTAGTATATAAAGAACTTCGGAGTTTATTTGATATATCTTTAACATACATATCATTAAAAGCACTTTTAAACACTAACATATCATTTGCTGAACTATCTCTTTTAAAAGTATCTACCCCATCATTAACAGCTACATATCTAATATTATGTTCTGGAAAATATCTTTCTACATAATAACCAAACTCAATATGGTCTCTACCTAATCTTGACGTATCTTTAGTTATAATCATATTTATTTTCTTTTCTTCGCAGTCTTTAATCATTCGATTAAATCCTACCCTATCAAAAGTTGTTCCTGATACACCATCATCTATATATTCATCTACAAATAATAAATCATTATCTCTAATATAATTTAAAAGCAAATCTCTTTGTGTAGAGATACTACCACTCTCACCTAACCTTTCATCTTCTCTAGATAATCTTAAATATATTCCTACCTTATAGGTTGTATCTGTTACCATTTCCACTCCAATCTATAAGTTCGAGATTATATCGGTATTTATTATACCATTATTTTCGTGATTATTAAATTCTTTATCTAGAAAAGATGCCAAAAAATTACTTATTAATTCATTAAGTGTTATTCCATTTTCATTAAAAATATTATTTACTTTATATTCTTTTTCCATAGGGCACCTCTATAAATGTATATGCACCCAAATTAATATTATTTTGTATAAGTTTGTCTATCTTCATTAAATACCTCCTTTGTCTTAATTTTCTGTTTTTTTTAACATATTACATTCAATCCTTTCTTCTTTTTTATTCAAACTCTTTTAGTAGTTCTTTCATTTCTTTTAATTCTTCTTCGGTTGGTGGAATTAATTCTTCTCTTTTACCATTCCAAACTTCTACACCATCTGGATCAATTCGTATATGAGGTCCACTTTTTCCATTTAATAGTTCTTTTTGATTATCAGCAATATCTATTACCGTAATAAAACTTTGTATATTATTGTTTGTAATATAAGAATTAAGATAACCTTTTATAAATACTTTAGTTCCTTTAACAAAAAAATCTTTATAGATTGTATAAAGATTTCGGTTAATATTTAAACTTGAATATACTTTTCTTTTATCATATTTTAAAGTAGTTAAACCAAATTTAATATAGTCTTTATTATTATCTGTTACATTATTTATAGTTCCAGATATTATTATCTCATTTAAATCAATTTCCATTTTTTGCTCCTTTCATTTTAATTTATTTAGTTATTTAAATTATTAAAATAATTTTAAATTTATATTATTTATTATAATTATTTATTAATATTATTTATTCTGTTAGAAGATTCTTGCTATTACATATAGCAAGATACTGCTACTAACTATGGAAGATATTTGCTAAATATATTCTTCGTATATTAGGTTCATTTTCTACTTTAATATATTTTTTTCTTTTTAATGAAGTTATGCAACTTGTAATAGTTCTCTTTGATACTTTCATATGATTACTTAAATACCTATTATTCGCATAACAAAAACCCTCTTGCATAGTTAAAGTAGTGATTAATCCCATTAATAGTTTAGCAGTAGAAGAAACATCTTCATCTAATAGAACTATCATAGGTACTTGTACATATTTTAAATTACTTATATCTGTCATATTATCGTCCTCCTCTCCTTATTTTTTGAAACAAAAAAACTTGTAAAATATCTTACAAGTAATACCGATATAAACTACAAAAAGGCAATACTAACCCAGAGACCTTATTTTAAATCCTGTCTCTAGGATTGAAGTGTTTTAGTCTTATAGACTAGGTTCTAATATAAATCTACGAACATTTACTGAACCTTTATTTGTTAGCGATTTAATCTTTTCTAACAAAATTCGTATGTGTATAATCCTCTGCTATATTCAATGAACTTTATATATTTATTATCTTCTAATATTTGTAAGTTCTTTTTGAATCCAACATTTGTTATACTTAAGTGATTTTGAACTCTACCTATACTTATGCTTGTGAACTTACTTCTTTGTGATTGTTCTGCACAGAGTATTTTATATATAAGTTTAGTTTCAAACTTTATATTCTTGTCTTTCCATATCTTTGGATTAATTAATTCTAGTTGTTTGTTCTTCAGCATACATTTGATTTCCTCCCTTCTTGTATTCAATAATTGTTTTATTGTGTACATCTGTACTCACTGACAAATTAATCTTAACATAGTAAATACTAACTTGTCAATACTTTTTTATTCATATTTTGTGTTTTTGTTGACTTTTGTACTCGTTTGGTGTATGATTAATGTGTGAGGTGAAAAAAATGTCTAGTGATAAAACTATTGGTGAAGTAATTGCCGAAGCTAGAGAAGAAAAAAATCTATCTCAAAGACAACTTGCAAAACTTGCTGGAATTAATAGTTCAGGTTTATCTAAAATAGAAGCAGGAGAAAGAGACCCTAGTCCTAAAATATTAAGAAAGATAAGTAAATATATTGATGTTAATTATAATGATTTAATGTATAAAATGGGATTAGGTATTGAAGTTAGTCCATTAAATCCTTTTATTAAAGACTATTATTCTAACTTAAAAGGAAATGAATTAAATGAGGCAGAAATTAATGTTTTAGGTAATAAACAAAATTTAGAAAAATTAGTTTTATCTTGTGAAGAAAAACTAAAAGATAAAAACATATTAGAAAGCGAAAAAGATTTATTACTACACACTATTGAAGATACAAATTATCAAATTAATACACAACAAGAAATAATAAACTTAATTCAAAGTTTAAAAGTAAAGGAGAGAAATAGAAATGCGAAATAGAAAAATATTAAATATTTTAGTTATACTATTATGTATATTTGTTATAGTAAGTTTTGTATTAACACAAACTATTGCGAATGATTATTTTAAAAATATGTTTTGGGTTGCTAGTATGTTTCTTATGTGTGGTGTATTATTAGATCTTAATGCTTGGAGCAAATTAGGATTAGATGTTGATAAAAATAAATCAAAAACTATTAGGAGAGGTTTTGATGATAGTACAACATTATTAATTGTTTTTTATGGTAGTTTACTTTTAATAATTGTATTTTTTAATCAATTTAATAATGAAGTAATGAAAAACAACTATGTCATAATAGGATACTTTATTATGACAATAGAATTTGTATTATTTAATTATCTATCAATATGGAATGCTAAAAAAGATACTATTAAATTATTAAAGGATAATAAATAATACAAAAAAAATAGCCTTTTACCTTTTCGTTAGATTAGGTATTAGGCTATTTTTCATATAAGAATGCGTGGCAAGTTTTGTTGCTTTAGCAATGAAATTGGCGATAGCATTCTTCTTTTTATTTAAACTTGATTTAAATAAAAAGGCAACAATACCACTTACGATTAGTTTGTGGTATGTTGCTTAAATGGGGTTTCAAAAGGGCTCTCCCTTTGCACACTATTCCTAGATGGCTTGTCCATCTTGGTAGTGTGTTACCTACTTGTCATAAAGTAGGTTTATGGCCAAAATCCATTAGTTACAAAGTTTCTTTTAGATTTCGGTTATTTTTTGTACATATTTTCTCATTAACTATACCTGCAATCCAATGCTTTGCATTTTGGGTATTATCGGTTAAATATTTTCCATTATATCTTTCATCATCTTTTCCAAAAGGATAGAAATTCAATAATTTGTTTATTAGTGTATCATCTGTATCTGTTAATATTTTTATATCATTAAAGCAATGATCTATTATTTCATCCATATAATTTGATTTGCCTAAAAAATATGAATTACTTTTGTATTGACTCATAATAACTAATCCTATATTTTTGTTGGTAAAGAGTTCTTTAAAAATTTGAACAACCTCTAATGTAATTTTTTTAACAGAAGATGAATCATGATATAATTTCTCCCATAATATTAATAAGTCATTATATAGTAGTTCATTGTTTGATTCCTCATTATATTCTTCATTTGAGTAACTGGAAATAATCAAATCATCAATACTATGGTTTGATAAGAATAAATCAATATTTTTTGGAATTAAATTTAAACTTTCTTCAAATTTTTTATTTATACAAATGACCTTTGCATTTGGTAATATTTCTTCATATTTTCTTTTAATGTAGTTTAACACATCATTACTATAATCAATTACATAAATAACACCATCAAAATTTAATTCTTTTAATGCATCAGCTATTTTATGTCTAAATCCGGGTGCCAATTCTACAACACATTTTATCTTTTTTTTGTAAAGATTCCTTATTAATTGATAGTATAATTGACCAATATACCATTCCCATTCTGCATCCGCAGTATTATAATTTTTTTTCATTTTATAATTTAGAAATAAAAAAGCATTTTTCAAACATATGGAAAAAATGCTCTTACTATTATCTAGCTTTTCCTGTAGTTTTCTCTTGTGTTAAACTATCGTTTTCTTTTCCATCAATTTGACCTAGCATTCCTTTAATTAAATCTCTAGTAGATGGATCAAGACTTTCAAGTTTTGTTTGAAATTTTTTAGTAACAGTAGCCATGATTTGTTTTGCTTGTTCTAATTCATGTTCTTTTCTTGCAACTGTTTGTCTACTTTCATCTAATTCTTCTAATAAAGAAATAACTTGTTTTAATGGTGAATAAGCAGAAGATTGTCTATTAACACTACTATCAGAATAACTAATGCTACTTCCTTTACTACCGATTCCTGATGATCTGAATCCGCCCATTTAATATTCCTCCAATCTGATTTATATTACCAAAAAATAATATTACATATATATTATAGCACATTATCTATTTTTTACAATATTTCTAGGTTTTTTTGACACATTTTAAGCAAATTTATTTACATGATATCAACATTTTTTCATTATTCTTTCCATTAACTAACATCTTCACATTAATATTTGTAATTTCATTTAAATCATTATAAGGCATCTTTTCACTTATAAATATATCATCATTCATATTATAATGAAACATAAACTCTTCCTCATTAATACATAATTTTGCAAATCTTATTTCAAAATCTGTATAAGGTATTAAAATAAAATAATAATAATTCCTTGCAAGCACCATATATGATAAATAATCCCCACATAAATTTAAGCTACATAAATATTCTTTTGCTGTACTGCTGAAATATCTAATATTCGTCATAATTAAGTTGTTTATTATTTTATTTAAAGTTAAGTTGTCTAATCTTTTTTCTGAATATAAATATGATAAAACACTATAAGTATCTTCACTACCATATAAGTAATTTCTATTCATATTTAAAATGTACTGTTTAAATTTTATATCATTTGCATCATGTTCTTTTTCTACTTTATCAAATAATTTACTATATAAATTTACAAAATTAATTGCCTCACTTAATACTTTAAAATCATCACAATCTTGTAGAATATAATCCTTAAAAAACTCTTCAACCTTATCTCTAACAAAGCCAACTTTTTTATAACTAACTTTAGTTGTATCATTTAGTAACAAATTAACGCCAAATAATATATCATTACTATTTTTCTTTCTTCCAATTAAATAATGTTGAAAAAATCTAGAAAAATCATATATAAAAGTATTATTAGAGTTTTCTTCTAAAACATTCAAATCATAATAATTTGGTAAAAATTGCCTTGATAAATTAATAAACTTTTCAAATAATTCATCAATTATATCTTTATATTGTAAATAGTGTTTCTTATAATCTAAACCAATTATTTTACAAAATTCAATTTTTAGGTATTCATTGTGTTTTGTATCAATACTTTTTTCTAATTCATCAAATTGATACTTTTGACTATCTAACCCATTTTCGTATAAAAGTTTTAATATCATTTTACTACCTAAGATTTCATAACCAAAATAATTAGATTTATATTTATTTGTATTTGAATATTGTGGATTTCTTCCTTTTACAAAAGATGAAGTATCAAAATCTATTAAATTTGCATTTACTGAAATATTTCCAACAGACCAAGAACCATGCAAAAATCTTTTCATAAACTTTTCAGCTTCTAAAAGTGCTAACTTATTTGATAGCTGATTTAATTGTTCAAAAGAAACTTTATCTTTATTAACAAAAGCATTACTTATTCTATATAATTTTTTTTCTTTATTAACCCTAATTTCTATAACACTAGGTAGTACATATCTTTCTTCTTTTACAGTATCATCAGTTGCTAAATACTCGCTGATAAATTCAAAATTATCAGTAGTATCAAGTATCGCTAATGTTTCAAATGTTGGAATTGTTAATTCTTTTGATAGTATATTACTAATAATTGTCTCCTTTATTGCAGCTGCCAAAGAAAACTTACCATTACTATAAACCTCTTTAGGAGATGTTGCCAAAGTGGTTTTATCACCCTTTATATTAAAACATTCTCCATAAAAATACGCCCTACCAGAACCTTGATTTTCACTTAATGAAATACCCATTGGATCTTCCTGTTTATCCGCATAACCATTTTCTAATAATTCATTATTTGATTTCTCTTTATTAAGTGTAATAGAAAAAATTTTACTAATATTTTCAAAAGCATTTTCTTCTTCATATTTAACATTAAATATTTGTTCATATAATTCAGCATTTATATATATAGGTATAAATTTAGCCTTGGCTTTATATACTTGCTGTTCTACAAAATTATCTTCTAAAAAATATTTTGCTAAATTAGATTTTTTATCTATAACTTCCATATTATCAATCACCTTATTAACTTATTTTCTTCACAGAATTTAATACAATATTCACAAGCATAACATGGTGTTTCACACTGTTGTTTATCTAATATTCTCTTTGGAATAACATCCCTAAAACCAATGGTTCCATAATCCTTTATAAATCTAATATACTTGTTTGTATTATAATTCTGTAAAATTGTATTTAGGTCATCATTAAAATAATTACCTAAATACATATTTTGATGTAGATTAAATACTTCACAAGGATAACAGTCCCCATTACACTTCATAAATATTTTTGGACTAACAAATGTACCAATTTCTTGACAAAAAGTATTATCACATAATGCAACTTCGTTATATACAGATTCAGTTTTAACATCAATTTTTTCAGTTGCTAATGGATTTGAATTTACATAATATGAGTTAGTTAAATAAACTCTATCTTTAGGAAATTCACCATATTTTTCAAGATATGTTTTATATAATTTTAATAACTGTGAAGTATCTAAATTAGATTCTCTGGTGTGAATGATACCTATATTTAATTCATTAATATTATAATGGTTGGATACATAGTTTATAATGTTACAAATGTGTTCAAAAGGAACTGTTTGTTGTCCGATTGAAATTTGCAAAGATGGTACAAAAAATTGATTTTCAAATAATCCACTTTCTTCAAGTTTTTTAAAATAATATTCTTCATTTTTGCCCCAAAAACCATTTGAAATTATTTTACTAATATCTACTTTACCACGTGAATAACTAATCATAGAACACATTTTATCAAAAGCAAGAAAAGGTTCTCCACCTGTTATTGCAAACGCTGGAATTCCTATAATAGTTAAATCATCCACAAGTTTATTTAATTCATCTTCTTCTATACCTGTTCTTTTAGTTTCA
Source organism: uncultured Mollicutes bacterium (assembly GCA_946500425.1). Lineage (GTDB taxonomy): Bacteria > Bacillota_I > Bacilli_A > RF39 > UBA660 > Aphodocola. Next base: position 13,124 of record CAMMVQ010000018.1, read on the forward strand.
ATTCTATTAGCTGCCATTCCACAATCCTTACAATTACAGTTGCATTTATTTGTTATTTCAAATGTAAATTGAATAGGTCTAATATCTAACTCATTTATTTTTTTATCTGATTGCCATTTTCTAATATCTTCATAAAAACTATTTTTCTTTGAAGAATACTTTCCAATGGTTGGAACTAAAGATTTTTCAGCTATAGATATAAAATCTTTTATAATTTCTTCTTCTATCATAATACCACTATAATTCCTTTTTATACCATCTTTCCAATTCATCATTCTTATATATTCTAAATCCTCTTTTTTGATAAAATTTAGTTGCTATATCATATCTATCATAGGTACACAATATCATATACTCATAATTTTTATCCTTTGAGAATTTAATTATTTCATTATACAATTTAGTTCCTATCTTGTGATACCTATAATCTTTTTTAACATAAAAACTATTTAATTTAATTGTTTCATCATCAACTTTTAATCCACCGATAGTTGCAATAATATTATTTTCATTGTCAAAAACTACTAAAAATTTAGAACTATCTTTTTTATAGGGCTCAAAAGATTTATTTTCTAAATAATCTTTCCACTCATTAAAACCAAATTCATCTATTGCAACGCTTTTTAGAAAATCAACTATTTCATTTCTTAGTTCATCAGTATAAGAAACAACTCTAAATCTATCATTTGATAATTTATTAATATGCCATTCACATATATCTACAATTGTATCTTCACTATTAAATCCAATATAATTCATTAATGTTATGAAGTTTGAATCTGCGTTTTTTAGTTTAAAGTTTTTATCATATTTTTGATAAAATTCTTTATTCATTTGCCATACTGCTATTGAAAAATCTCGTTCTCTACTTGGTGGAATACTAGCTCTAGTAGTCAAATTTATATAAGGCATAACATAAGGAGCTCTTGTATATAAACCATTTGGCAATTTTACAACTAAGCCACTATTCGTTGTACCAATTATAAAATCCCTTAAATCAACTACATCAAATACTTTTTCATTAATTGAATTGGCCAGTAAATAAGTTTCGTTTATAACTACATCTGTAGGCAATTTTTCCTTAATACTATTTAAAGTTCTGCCAGTAACTGAATCATCATCAACTAAAACATAACTACCATCCTTGATTTTTTTAACTTGTTCTTCAATTGTTTCATGCCCTAATCTACCAATTAATTTTATATATTTATCTTGGTATGAACTAACATTAAATAATCTTGAAACTTCCAAATTGTATGTACCTCTAAAATAACTATCTAAATTAATAGTATTTTGTTTTTGCAAATAATCATAAGCATCCTTTAATTGAAATTCCATATTAATAACTTTTATAAATATCTTATTATCAAAACAATTACTTAATAATCTCATAAATTTATTTAAAAATTCTTCTTGTAATTGTTGCAATAATTCTTTATTATCTTCTCTTATTAAATTAGATAAGGGCAAAAGTGATTCATTTCTAATCAAATAATTGCCAACATCCTTATATGAAATGATTTTCTTTGAATGTTTTTTTCTAATATATCTTGAAGAAAGAAATGATGATGAATTTAAATTATCTATAAAATACATATTATCATTTTTAATTTTCATAGTTTTAACAAATAATTCATCATAACCATCTCTATTTAAACATACTGCAATGCCATTTTTCTTAAAGCAATACATGAATTCAACATTGTCGCCACCAAATATATATGCAACTTTAATTCTTTTATCAATATATTTTTGTAAATATTTTTGTAGTCTCTCTATAACATCTGTAAAATTTATTGGTGTCCTTACATATATGGATTCCCATGGATCAATCATTAACCAATCATTATTTTTAAGATATTCTCTACCTTCATTGATTCTTTCATATTGATCACTTATATAATATGGTTTAGTTGATATATAATCGTCATGTGAAAGAGATAAATATCCACCTATGACGTCATAACCATCTTCAGATAATACCTTCTTTGCTTCTTCCATCATTTTAATATGTCCATCATGAATAGGATAAAAGCCACCTGTTGATAGTAATACAATAGGATTTTTTTTATTATTAACATTTTCTTTAAGTTTATCAAAAGGAGTTGTTAATAAATCTATATTATAATAATCAATCTCCTCTAATGTAAATGGATCTGGAACAAATCCTGCTTTAATAAGTAAATCTTCATCTTTGTACTCTCTATATACCTCTGAATAATATTTATCTCTTAAAACTTTCCAAGCAAATGTTGCCCTAGGAGTTTTATTCTTTAAATTTTTATATGCAACATCAACATCAATATATTTAAAATTCTTATCTAGTTTTAATTCTTCCCATAATAACTTCACCATAGAATAAAAATCCTTTCTATTAGTCTTTCATTATCTTTTGCAATCTATCGTAATAACCTTCCCATCCATTCCTTACTGAACTATCCCACAAGTCTAAATGGATAGCAGGAGAACATCCCATATATTTGTGCAAATTATATCTATGTAAATTTTCTAAATTGTTAGCGTAAAATTCAAACTGTTCTTTAGATTCATTATCTAGGGAATTTAACAATTCCTTTTGTTTTTCTTCACTATAATTTAAATAATTCAAATATAGTTCTACAAAATCATAAGGAGCTCCAAATACAGTTTCGTCAGTTCGATTATCATACATATCACCACTTGGAGTTACTTTCATAATAGAATCTGGTATTTTCAAAAATTCACCAACTTTATAAACTTCTGATTTATGAATATCAGAAATAATTTGAACATCTACCATACCATCTGATGCTTTGCCAATATATCCTAAATATGTTCCCTCATCTTTATTTGTAGTACCACAAATTATTGCATTAAATCCCTCTTGGCATAATAAGCTTGTTGTATAATACAAAATAGGTGTTCTACTATAAGGGCCTAATTGACCTATTGCCCAATCTTCTCCTGTAATTTCTAATACACTTTCTAAATCATTTCTAATATCTGTATTAATTCTTGATAGATCTACAATATAAGGTTTTAAATCTAATTTTTCACATAATTCTCTTCCTCTCAAAGTTGCCTCTTCTTGATTTGTAACACCTTTTGATTTAGTAATAGGCAACAATAATGGGATTACTTTTTTTATAGGTGAATCTGTTTGTTTATAAGCATAATTTACTATTCCTAACACTACTGCTGAATCAATACCACCACTTATTGCAACTACACATGATTTTAAATTAAATTTACTCATATAACTATTTAATAATTTTGCTTTTTTAATTACATAATCTTTGGCATTAAAGTTTTTTTCAGTTCTCATTTCATCTATAGCTTTTAATAGTAAACTGCTAATTGGTTTATCACTTTTTTCATTATAAACTTTCATAAAAGTATTCCTCCTTCCATTTCCCATTCATATCTAATATGACCATCTTGAAAGAAAATTAAGTTTCTTAAATTTTCTGGATTAGTATCACGTGTATATTTTGTTAATGGTAGAGAGAACAATACATTTTGACCATCAACATCATAAATAGTACCGATTCTTTCTAATTCCAATAATTTTGTACCATTTTTTTCTAAATAATTTTGCATATCCTTTTTATTTTCATCTGTAAGTTTATTTTCTAAAATCCATAAATGAGCAGATTCTCTTCTATATTCATCATTTACTGGTCTTAATGTAACTTGTTCAACTTTGTTTTCCTTTGCAAATTTGATAAATTCTGCAACTTCTTGACTATTATCCATCATATGTTTACAACATACGCAGGTTAATCTTACACAAAACTTTAAGTCGTGTAGATAATCAATTAGTTCTGGTAAATTAATATAATCTGAATTATCTTGCATATAATTTTTCTTATTTAACTCTGGTCTATGGCTTACTACTGAAATAGTTATAGTAGTTAGTCCTTTGTCATACCACAATCTTAAATACTTATCATATTTTTCTTTATTTTTTTGCAATAAAATACCATTCGTTTGTAATTCTATAAAAGGAAAGTTAAATTCTTTTAAATGATGTAAATAATCAGTTATTTGATCTGGAAACAATAATGGTTCTCCTCTGCTTGTAAGCATAACTGTATCAACATTACTTCTGTTTGCTAAATTAGCTGCAATTTTTAAATTTCTAAAATTAATTTCACAACTTTTTAAATTTTCTTTATTTGGAGTTTCACAAGATACACAAAACGGGCATTTTGCAATACAAGCTTCACTGCCAACTACAACACTAAACATTTTGAATTTCATTATTCATCTACCTCCATAAAAACCTTATTAATGTCTCCACCATAATTCATAAAGAATTCCTCAAAATAGGAACCTATATCTTTTATTAAAATTTCTGTCCCAATCTTTATTTCATCTTTATATTTTTTATTAATATACATTGTTCCTATTATATCGCCACTATCAGATGAACCACCACACATATATATTTCGTAATCGTGTTCATTATCTTTAACATGACTAAATTCAATATAATCATTATTAAGTATTTTTAAATAAAATTGGAATTTTTCATTATATAATAAAACATCTAATAAACCACTATATATACCATTTTTAATTATTACTATTGATTTATCTTTTATATTTTTTAACCTTATTACTTTGGTTATCACATCAAAAGTATTTCCTACCAAATATTTTCCAGGTTCTAAAATAATTTCTGATAAATTCATAGATACTTTTATTTTTTTGAGATACTTTTCATTTAATTCTGAATATTTCTTTATTCCTGCAATACTAATAAAATTCAATTTAAAACTATTAAAATTTTGCTTTATATAGTTTATCATTTTTTCCATTGCATTAAAGTCATTTTTTATTTTTGTTTGCAAGTAAAAACTTATGCCAACTTTATTGCATTTAACTTTCAATAATTCCAACATTTTTATGCATTCATTTGTACTAGCACCCAAGTGCATTAATGTATCTTCAAAAACTTCCATTGTATTTAATCTCAATGCAATCTTACATTCTTTTAAATTAGCATAAGATATAAAATGATTTAATGTATTAATATTATCAAAAACAAAGAATCTAACCCCTTGATTATATAGATATTTTATTGTATCATTTCCAGCTAAAACATTAATTAAGCACATTTTGTTGGGTGATATATTTAATTTTGTTAAAAGCTCGAAATGTCTTATATTACTTATTAAAAAGCCATCATCATTATTAAATAATTGTTTCAAATTGTCTATAATAATATCATTTGAATTAGTTTTTAGTGGATAAAATATATTACCTAATCTTTTATAACCATCATAATTATAAATAAGTTTACTTGTATTAAATAAAAATTCTATATCATTCTCACTTAAACTCATAATTTCTCACCCCACAATAAATTTACCTAATATAAAGGCAAAACTCAAATATATTATAACATACTTTCTTTATTTCTTATATTATACATTAATAGTTTTAGTATAAATTAATAGGGATTTTATAAACTCATCTCAAAATCATCCTTTTCTTTGTCGTTGTAAATCTTTTTACTTGTTTTCAAATAACTAGGAACTCCAGCATAATCAAATAATTCATTTTCTTTAGTAGTACCTTTAGAAATATCATAAACGTCTTTAGAATCAAAATCATTATTATCATAATAATCTTTAACTTCAATAGTTGTTTCGTCTTTGGCATATTCATTACCAAATTGTAATATCTTTCTAAAAAATTTCTTAATCGCTTCTAATATTGCTTCAATATAGTTTCTTAATTTATTATTTTCATCAGTCAAGTTTTGATTTCTAGTAGTAAGAGATTTAACTTCTCTTTTAAGATTTGTATTTTCTTTTTCTAGTATTTGATGACTTTTAGTAAAGTTTTTTATTTCATTAAATAATTGTTCTATTTTAGGTTGAAATTCTAACACTTTTTTAGTTTCTTTAATAACATTATTCATAGATTCAAATGTTTCGTTTTTAACCTTAATATATTCATTACTAAAGATAGTGTTTTTACTAGATTTCATTTTATCATTTAAATCACTTATGGCTTGTTCTAAATTTTTATTAATAGTTTCAACTTTATTTTGATAATATCTAGTTGTTTTCTTTAATTCATTGGTTTTTAAGTGTTCTCTACTATTTCCTTTAATACCTCTTTCTAAATCAAAACATGCATCAGTTAATCGTTCGTGATATTTATCTTGTAATTGAGATAGATGTATTTTATCTTTTATAAATTGTTTTTTAGATATTGTCCATCTTTCAGTATTAGTTCTTTTATCTAATTTTTTAACAAGTGGTACTACTACACAATGAATATGTGGTGATTTTTCATCTAAATGAATAGTTGCATGAAGTATTTGTTCTTTTTTATAACCTAAATCATTATAAACAAATTCCATACAAGTATTTGCCCACTTCATTAAATCATCATTACTCATATTTTCAAAAAATTTTGGTGAAGCAGTAAATAATAATTCATCTGCTACACAATTTCTTGATTGATTAAGCATTTGTGTATAACTTCTTTGTCTTTCTTTTCTTTCAGTTTTTTGTTTTTCATTATGTTGTTTTTCATACTCTTTTGTTATCTCTTTAAATCTTTTAACATATTTATAATTTAATGGTACTAATTCTAAATTTTTATAGCTATCTTCAATCCTTATATCAGGATTAGAATTGTATGCTTTCTTTTCTCTTTGATTATGAGAACCAATTTGTGCTAGATCGTGCGTAGTCATAATAGGTTCACTTCTAAATATTGCATAATTCATTATATCAATCTCCTCTCTTTTTTAACAAAATAAAAAGAATATGCGTTTAACATATTCTAGTGTTTATAAGATACTAATTAAATTGATATAACCTCAAACTTATTCATTTATAAAAGTTGTGTACTTTTGTGTGTCATAACGTATACCCCATCTTCGTTCTTAAGAATTATTTGCTCGTGATTATTAGTTTTGTTCCTTAAAGAAACACGATAATTATCATCTTTTTTATAAGAAACAGTAACGTCATATTTATAAGAGTCCTCGTTATTTATTAGTTCCATTTCAGCTTCTAGTTGGTAACCACTTACTTTGCTTATTTTTTTATCTATTTTATTAAGAACTGTTTTTTCGGTTTCCTTTCCACAACCCGCTAATCCTATGATGCACAAAAGCATCAAAATTAAACTTAAAAATTTTTTCATTTGGTCCACCTCTCATATTTTCATTTAATTATATGGTTTTAAATTTTTAATATTCACGTATAAAATAACATTTTTGGATTATCATATAAGTATAAAAGGAGGAAAATTATGAAAACACTACAAATCATAGCATTAACCGTTATGATCATAGGAGCATTAAACTGGGGATTAATAGGACTATTTAACTTTGATTTAGTTGCAACAATCTTCGGTGGTATGGATGCTTTAGGATCAAAGATTATATACATATTAGTCGGTATTTGTGGGCTAATTGGAATTAAAACATTAGCAGATTTAATAGAAGATTTAAAATAAAACAGTTTTCGTAATGAAAGCTGTTTTATTTTGCTAATATATTTAATTACTTGTATTCAACCCTAACTAAAGTAAGCCCGCAAGCGGGAGCGGTATTACCAATTATTCTTCTATCTTTTTTATCAAATAATTCTGGTATCAAACTAGGATTAACCTTTTCTTCTCCTACTTTAATTAAAAGCCCAACCATGTTTCTTATTTGATACTTTAAAAAACCATTACCAGTAAACGTCAGAGTTATTATATTTTTATCTTGTTTTATCTTAGCATCATATATGGTTCTTATTTTATCAGGACGTTTATCTTCTGCGCAGGTAAAAGTGGTGAAGTCATGGGTTCCTAAGAAATACTTCAAAGCTTCTTTCATTTCACTTATATTTAAAGGCTTGCCATATTGATACACGTGGGTGCGAAGTAAAGGATTATAAATTCCTAAATTTATGCTATATTCATACGTTTTAGACTTAACCATGTATCTGGCATGAAAATCATTTGATACTTCCTTTACTTCGTTAACGTATATGTCATCTGGTAAATAACTGTTTAAAGCCATTTTTATTTTATAGGTCTGTATTTCTTTATTTAAGTCAAAATGAGCAACTTGGTGAAGCGCGTTTGCTTTAGCGTCAGTTCTACCTGAAGAGTGTATTTTAACCGGGGCATCATTAATGGAGGAAAGTACTTTTTCTATCTCGGCTTGAACGGTTCTTAAACCAGGCTGCGCCTGATAGCCATGAAACGCGTGTCCAGAGTACGAAAAATCAATTATGTACCTTTTCATCTTAACCACCCTAACCAAACCGCTAAATAAACTAAAACCACGCTAGGCACGATGAGCTTTTTATCTAAACTGGTAACTTTATTCTCGTGGTAGTTAGTCCTTCTTTTAGAATTACCATAAAACCTTAATTTCATAACGGAAGCCATTCTTAAAGAGTGTTTATAAGCTAACCTGACCGACGGCGCAAACATCATTTTAAAGGTCTTTAAAAAACCACTTTTATACGGAATTCCCCGGTATGCCATTGACTTTCTAACGTTTTTAAATTCTTCTAAAAGAGTTGAAATAAACTTTATTATCATAGCAATCTTTAAAGCTACCGATGAAACCGGAAAACGTATTTTCTTTAAAAATGAAAAAAGACACTCAAATCCCCATGCTATTTCGCTTAAAGAAGTAGTAAAAGTAAGAATCGTAAAAAGTAATATTAATAATGCTAATTTTAAAATCATTAGCAACGAAAAAACAACGTCAAGACTAAAGAAAAACGATATTATAAAAGCCAGTGCGTAAATCGGCCAAACGGTTAAAATACTAGTTACATAAGCTTCTAACTCTATCTTGGTCATAGACATTACAAATAACAAAAATAATAATATCAAAAGCGCTGAAACATAATCTATAGTTATTAATATACTTAGTAACATTATTAAAAACCATAATATTTTCATTTTAGAATTCAAAGTATGTATTTTAGATTCTTGAGGAACATATTTAAAAAATGGATATTTACTTTCCATGGTTCGCCACCGCCCTTACCAAATCATTTATTCCACCTAAGTATCCTAAATCAACACCAGTTTTATCGTAAATTATTTTTTCTACTCTAACAACGTTAGGTACCGGTGTATTATTCTCGTCTAATAATTCAACGTTACTAAATACTTCTTGCTTGTTTCCTTCTTTTATTACTTTGCCATCGTTTAAGACAACAACGTTATCCACGATTTCATAAAGCATATCAACGTCATGAGTTACAATTATAATGGTTTTGTTATATTTTGCCTTAAGATTTTTTAACAACTTCATAAGCTTAAGCTTACTATTATTATCTAAACCTATGGTTGGTTCATCCATGATTAATAACTTTGGATTAGAAATTAAAACCGAAGCAATGGCAACCCTTCTTTTTTCACCGCCATTTAAGCTAAAAGGGCTTCTTTTCAAATAGCTTTCATCAAGCCCCACCATTTTTAATACCTTTATAACTTTCTGTTTGATGTTTTTATTTTTAGGTTCAAATATCTTCTCAGAAAATGATATTTCTTCTCCAACGTTTCTACAAAAAAATTGTTTTTCAGGGAATTGATAAACCAACCCAACATCATATCTAAACTTATTAAAGTTAAATCCTTTACTTTTAGATAAGTCATATTTTCCTATTATAACCTTACCTTCGGTTGGTTTAGTAACACCGTTCATAAGTTCTAACATGGTTGATTTGCCACTTCCAATTGGTCCTATTATCCCATGAATAAGATTACTTTCCAAACACAAATTAACATTTGATAAAGCTCTTTTTTCACTTTCTAATCCCTTGTTATAAGTAAAACTTACGTTTCTAAATATTACTTCCATATTTTAGACACCAACCTTTCAAGGTCAAGCTCAATATCATCTATTATTCCGTACACCCTCAATTTTTGACTTAGTTCTATGGCAAAGGGAACTTCCAATCCTATTTTTCTCATAACCCGTTCTTCGTTAAAAACATATGGAAAAGGTCCATCAACAACAACCTTACCTTCATTTAATATAATTAGACGTTTTGAATAAATAGCTTCGTCTAAATTATGGGTAAATGATAATATGGTTACCCGCTTTTCGTCGTTATACATTTTTAAAACTTTTAATATTTCATCACGTTCATTTACATCTACCATCATTAAAGCTTCATCCAAAACTAAAATTCTAGGTTCTAGCATTAAGGCACAACCCAAAGCAACCTTTTGTTTTTCCCCGCCACTTAAATCACTTGGATTTCTTTTAAGAAGTTTTTCTAATTTTAGTAATTTTGAAACGTCATCTATTTTTTTCCTGATTGTTTTAGGCATTACTGCCATGTTTTCCAAGGAAAAAGCAAGTTCATCTTCAACGGTTTCACAGGCAAAAAAGTTTTCCGGAACATCAAATACAAAACCAACTTCTTTTCTTATGTTATACATGTTTTTTCTGGTTAACTTTTTTCCAAAAATAGAAACGTCACTATAGCTTTTAACTAATCCTGCTAAAATCTTAACCAAGGTTGTTTTACCAGCACCATTTGGTCCTGCTATGGTAATCCATTCTCCTCTTTCTACCGAAAGATTAAAACCGTCATAAATAAACTTATCTTTATACCTAAAAGTTAAGTTTTTAATTTCAATAATAGGCATATAAATCACGTATAATCTAATTATGTGATTTTTTATTAATCACTATATTAGATCCCTTT
>CAMMVQ010000019.1 GCA_946500425.1 uncultured Mollicutes bacterium
TGCTGTGCAATAATTTTTTTTCATTTTTTTATGAAAAACTATTGACTATTCATAGATGGTCTCCTATATAATATATATTTTACCATATTTTAGGATATGATGAAAGAAAAAAGAATTAACAAATTAATTCTTTAATAGCTCTTTCCTTCTTTTTGAACGCTCATTATCTCATCTATGCTCGAGAGTCTTGGAGTTCCTTTTTTATAACGCTCTTTTTGCATATCAGTTAAAAATTCTTTCTTTTTAGAATCAAAATTATTTAAAACATAATTATTTCCTTTATCCGTTTTCATCGAGTAATTATCATACCATTCATAAATGTTATCTATCGTACAACCAAGTGATTTTGCAAGCATTTTAAAAAACTCATTTTGAATGTTATTATAAGAATCAATAAAATCTTTACAAACTAAATATTCTTCTTCAAGATTATAATCTAAGTGATATAACAAATCAGATTCCCATAGTCGAATTAGATAAAAAGCATCTTCTAAATAAAAATCTTTTTTATTTAAATTATCACACATGTTTCTATAAAAAACCCGTGATAATTCAAGCAAGGCTTCTCTAGCACAAGTTTTCTTAACTTCTTGTTTCAAATCATCATTATTTTTTATTTCTTTTCCGTATTTACCATTATATGCTTCATAAAAGTTATCGTCGGCTGTTTGCGATACTTCTATGCTATATAAGCACTTCATAACATCCTTTTTTTCACTATCCGTTTTAGCGCCAAATATATCATAAATGGCATTCCAATCCTTTTGATAACTAATGGTATAAATATCATTAGTAGGATATGAATGACTAGAAGATAAAGCCAAATTAACACTGTTTAAATATCCAACCTGAGTTGAATAAGTAGTAATTTCACTACCCGTATATTCTGACATTTCTACTTCGGCATTTGACTCCAAAATCCATGTCAAATTAAGTGGATTCACTTCGTTTGAATCAACGTATGATACAAATGGACCCATCTCAACCCCATCTTCTTTATTAAGGTTAGACGTCATGTACTGAATTAAATGCATTATTTCATGTACGATTACCTCGTCATAACAATCTCTGCCGTTATTATAAAACTTAAATATTTTTTCAATAAATCTTTCATTAACTGATAAACACATATTATCATTTACGCTAGCATTATTAAACGCGGCTTTATCTTCAAATATTTTTAAATGTTCTAAATTTTTACAAACGTCCAAAATATTTAAATTTTCTTTTTTAACTTCACTATTAACAACTTCTGCAATAACAACACATATTTCTTTAATATCCTTCTTTTTTAACTCATTAAAAAAAGCTTTTGCGTTATTATTTTTAGTATCATTATAATACGCTTCATTATTTTCTAAAACTTTATTATATAACGCGTCTGCACTTAATAAACCATTAACAACCAAAACACTATTACTAGGGGTTTTTATATCATTAGGCTTATAATTATTATACGCCTTATCAACGTTATATAAATCTTCATAGGTATACTTAACCGGATTATTGCGTAAATACGTCTTAAAACTTTCAATGTCACCTTCATTAACGTTTAACGGTGTTAATGGTTTATAAGAAACAATATCATCTTCTCCTTGTTCAACGTTATAACTATAATAACTATTTTCATCATTATTATAATCATAATTATTTGTACTAACTGTGGTAGTAACATTATAATTAGCATATTTATTATTATCATCATCTTTAAATAATAATTTTCCTATTCCTATTAGCGTTGCAAAACTTAGTCCAATGGCCATAACTTTCACAAATCTTTTTCTAAGACGATATTTTTTATCATTTAATTTCTTATATCTTCTTAACTTACCTATGTTACCATTTTTATCTGTATAAATTTCTTCTTTATATTCCATTTTAACCTCAACTATAAAAGACCATGAAAATGGTCTTTATCTTCTATTTATAATTTTTGTAGGTAATCTTTGAACATCTTGTGCAATATCTTGTAATACTCTATCAAAAGAATCATTACTTTCATTTATATAATTTTTTACATTTCTTAAATTACTTATGCATGAATTAATAGAATTAATCGTGTTTTCTAGTAAAGTTCGATATTCAAAATCAGAAGGTAATGAATTAGAAGTTAAATAATTTTTAGCGTTCATTAAGGTTTCAACTAACTCATCTATTCTTGGAATACACCTGTTTTTCATGGTATAAGAATCTAATTTTATCGTTGACATCTAATCATACTTCCTTATTTCATTTTCTAACATGTCGCCAGCATTTTTCATAATCTTACCATAATTAATTAAGGCGTTTACCAAAGTTTGATATTGTACTCTTTGATAATGAACCTGAGCGGTATATTCATTCGCGCTAGCACCAGTCCATGCCGTTTTATTCATGTTTTCAAGCCTGTTAAAAACATTATTTAAAACTTCACCACACTCTGTTGCTTTCTTTATAATATCATTACCACAATCCGTCATTTTAGATGTATCAGCATTAATTGTTGCCATTTTATTCCTCTTCATAATTACTAATATCTTCCCTTAAATCACTTAAAGAACTAGAAACTAAATTATATAATTTTTTTAAATTATTAACGACAAGATTAACGTTATTACCACAACTTTCTAAAGAGTTAACCACCTTATTGTTGCCATTTATGCTATAGCCTTCATTAGCTGCCTTTTTAGCTTGTTCAAAGTCATCTTTAAACTCAGTAGCAGAAAGAACATTAATTGCGTATTTAATGTTCTCTTTTAAATTACTATACCTAGTTTTATTTCTTTCCATCTCATATAGCTCAGGATTCATAAAAATTATCCTTGATGACCAACATGTTCATATTCACTAGCTTGAGATTTTACGCTTTCTGATGTAGAACTAATGTCACTCTTAAGTTGAGTATCTCTAGCTTTGTAAGCGGCAATTGCTCTATTTAATATATCTTGAAACTCTCTTAAATTTGATGATACGTTGTGACACGTTTGCTTAACAGAAAGAATAAAATCTTGAATTGCCGTAATAAATTGCTGTCCCTTAAAAGCTCCGGTAGGATCAAGGGCTTCAAGTTGAGCTAAGTCTTGGTCAATTTTAGACAGCCAATTTTCTATCGCTGTATTTATAGCAACTGCTCCTTGATAATTAATACCAGTCATGCTGCCGTTTCTCAATTCATTGCTAAAAGTACCAACATACCTACCTATAGCACTTTCAAAATTATTCTGTATAGACTCAAATTTAGATGAAAGAGAATCTCCAGCACGTTTTAATGTTTCAAATGAACTTGATATACTCATAATTATCCTCCTATTCCCTATTTAAAGAACTCATAAGTCCGTTATCAAAATCTGCTATTGCGTTTCCTATATTATTAATTTCATTTACTAGCTGAGTATATAATTCTTCCAAAGTATTAGAAATTTGGTTAGAATCTTTTTGCAATGCAGTTTTAAACTCTGATGCTGCGGTACCTTTCCAATTTGCATCAACGGCATCATTAATTGCTTGTATTTCCTTTGCATCCTTAGCAGCAGTATCAATAACAGTTGCTTTTATTTTATCTAGATACTCATCTTTGCCATTTACATCATATCCAAACGTTGCACTTCCTATATTCATACACTTTCCTCCTTCCGATTATAGATACTCTTTATTTTCTACAATCGCTTTACTTTGTATTTTTCTAGATAACTCAACCATTTCATCATAATGTAACATTTTAATTTTTACCAAGTCGTCTTTATAAGAAGATAAGTTATTAATAACGTTGTTACAATCATCTTTTAGTTGTGATATGTTAGATTTCCATATGTTAATGGCAGTACAATCACAACATGAAGATGAACTTTCAGCTAAATCAAAAATCTCATTAAATAATCTTCTTAAGGTATCACTAGAATTAGTGATGTTAAGAATCATGCTATTTATTTCGTTTTCATTAACCGCAACCGTATTATTAGCCATCTTCTTATAACCTCCTTTACATGTTTACACACAAGAAATGTGTTGTTTATCCTAAGTTCAATATAACATATGTTATATGTAAAAACAATTGTTTTTACATAAGTTTACGCAAAATTCTACATTTTTATATAAGAATTACATGAGTTCCGTTTCTTATGTCAGTTTCAATCACTAATAAATTGTTATTGTATCGCATTGAAGTATATTTATTGTATAAGCTTTGGCTACTATTTCCAACGTATATACCTTTAGTCATTTCGTTAAGTGATTTATTTAATAATTCTATAACGTTTCCTATTTTTCTATTTATTGGTATAAAAACATCATATGACTCATCAAGATCAGGAACAGTTAATCTAACTAAAACTTTATTACTGTTCATTTTGCGCCCCCAAATTCAAATCCACGAGTTTAATAACTATTGGTTCACCGTCTTTACAAACTATCGCCATGTCATTAAAGCGTTCTTTTCTTACGTTATCTGGTATGTTTTTAAACTTAATAAGCGTTTGTTCATCAGCTCCTTTGCCTATCCATATACCATTTGAATCATCTACCGTACTTGCGTACCAGTTTTCTATTTCAACATTTTTAAACGAATCATAATCATCAATTAAAATCATCTTTGCGTTTTTAAACTTATTTATGTTTTCAAAAAGCGAATTATAATATTGCAAATATTTTTCTTGAATACTATTTTTAAATTTTTCAAAACCAAAAAAGATAAATATTCTTTTTCTTCCCTCGGCCTCTTTATTAACGTCTTTTATAACGTTAATTAAAGCGTTATCAAAATTACTATTTATTATTTTTTCGGTAACGTTTTTCTGCTCTAAAGAATTAGTAGTATCAATTATCGAAACATTAGTATTCGCAATGGATTCAAAAATCTTGTTAAGTGCATAAACAAAACCAATTGCTTTGTTTAATTCATTTGTTAGTACTAAAGAAACAGGATTTTTATCAAAATCATAAGTAAATATTTCTTTAGTTTCTTCCGCGTAACCAACCGGAACGTTTGATATGTTTTCTATTTTAGAAGATATCATATCATAAGTTACTACATCTGGTAACTTGGCCGCTGACTTTGCTTTTATTTTATACTTCTCATTCATTTCTTTTGCCAATTCTCTTATTGTAGAATTAATTTTTGTTTTTTCCGATATGTACGCAGTTTGAAATTCATAGCCGGTACCATCAAGTGAAACAATACCACGGCCAAACATCTTTTTTGGTACTATACCTTTAGGGGCGTTAACTAACGAACGGTATTCCATCGGATCACTTTGTTGAAGAGACATTCTATTTTTGAATAACTGTGCCACTCTCATCCTAACCGAATTATTTGTAGCGGTCGTGATAATAAACTTAATACCATATTTTTCATAGTCCCTAATCATGTTATTTAATGCTTCTACTATTTTATAATTTGACTCTGAAAACACGTCATAATAGTTTATTATTAAAACTAACAACGGTAGTTTCTCACCACTTTCATTTATGTAATTATTATAACTACCAGCGTAGTCAATAAATAAATTCTTTCTTCTTTCGCATTCTTTTCCAAGCATAATTAACGTATCAAGCATTAAATCTTTATCTTCCTGAGTAATTATTGAACCCACCTGTGGAAACTTATTAAAAATCTTTAAAGTTTCGGCTCCAAAGTCCATTATGTATAAATTTACTTCCTCTGGTGAATGATCAAGACATATAGACGTTATAAGCGTCGTAAGTAAATTTTCTTTTCCGCTACCATTCATACCGTATATAAGTGCACTACCAACGTTTGTTAAATCAACCGTTAAAAGCCCTTGAGTTTGGTTAGAAGGATTATCATACTCACCTATTATTGGATTAATTTCATATGGTTTTGGAACGTAATCATACTTATCTTTTAAATCATCCAAATAAATTATTTCTGGAATACTACTAAGCCATAATTTTTGAATCTTAATTTTTTCTTTTTTAGCGACATCAATAATGTACCTTACAATATTAGTTAATTGATCTCCTAAATTATTTTCCTTATTAGTATCTTCAATGTTATCGCCAATAGTTTTTATATCATTTCCTATGTTATTTATATAGCTTATAGAATCATCTACTTTCTTTACCACCCGATCAGAAGGAACGTATTTAGCTCCAGAATACCCAGATTGTCCTATGTCAAAGTATTCATCGTATCCTACCTGTAAATAAAACCTACCAACTTCTTTTATGCTTGCAGCATCTGGTCTTTTAAGCATTTCCATTGAGTCTCCTCTGTCTTGAACCTTAAGGCAGACTTTAAACTTTGAGTTAGCCCATATTTGGTCATTTACAACGCCGCTAGGCTTTTGGGTTGCAAGAATTAAATGGACTCCTAAAGAACGGCCGATACGCGCAGTTGAGATAAGTTCATTCATGAATTCTGGCAACTGACTTTTTAACTCAGCAAACTCATCAGAAATTATGAATAAATGTGCGATAGGTTCTTTTATAACACCTTGTCTGTATAATTTTTGATATTTATAAATATCAATTGTTCCTTCGCCTAATTTATCACGAACCTCATTAAATTTTCTTTGTCTTCTTTTAAGCTCACTATTAATGGATACTAACGTTCTATTCATCTCGGCGGTATCAAGGTTAGTTATCGTACCTGCTAAGTGTGGAAGGCAAATACCCTTTTCTCTATTTTCAAAAGCCCCCGCAAGGCCTCCTCCTTTATAGTCAATAAGTACAAATTGCACTTCGTTCGGATGAAAGTTAATTGCCATTGATAAAACGAACGTTATAATAAATTCTGATTTACCAGAGCCTGTTGAGCCCGCAATAAGTCCGTGAGGCCCATGCGCTTTTTCATGCAAATCAAGAATAAATAATTCTCTATCAGCATGAACACCAATTGGTGTTTTTAGATTTGTTACAGGATCATTAGTTTCCCATCTGTTAAGAATATTAAGTTGTTCTATTTTAGAAACGTTGTACATTTCCAAGAAAGTAAGACTCTTTGGTAATTCAGCTTTCCCTTCTTTGGCCATTATTGGTATATTGGATAAACTTCCAGATATCAATTCCATGTTTGCGTTGATAAGATTATCAACGTTAAAAAATCTTGTGATGTTATTTTCTCCCTTTGGCTCTAATACATAATTTTCTTTATCTTTAAGAAAAATAAACGAAGAGCATAAAGGTGGAATGCCACCCAAACTTGAATCAACAAACAAAAGTGAAAAACCATAATTTTCTTCTGATTTTAAAAGGTCATTAATTACGTCAAAATCTTTTATTTTTCTATAACAATCACAAATAATAAGATAATAACAAGAAAAATTCTTATAACCTTTCTTTCCTTTTACGTCTTTATTTTCATCTTTTCCCGCGTTTTTAATGCTACTTTTCCTTTTGCTAAGTTCTTTAAATAACTCTTCAGAAATAGTTTTCATCTCTTCCATGCTATTTCCGTAATATCTCATTTTTTTATCCTCACTCCAAACGTGCGGCAAATACTTAGCATATTCATAAGCATTTTTACTATTAAGCAAAAAGACTATTTTTAAATCAGCGGCACTATGAAAGGTAACTAATTGTAACAAAAGGTTACTCATGTATTTTTCTCTTACCAAATCATTACATACAAGAGCTGAAATTCTATTTTTTACTAAAGAATAAGTAACCGGAACGTTAGTTAAAACCCTTGATCTATTAACAACGCTATACACCATTTCTTTAAGATTGTCTTCTTCTAACGTAAAATGTTCTTCGGGAGCCTGAATTTCAATGTTAGCATCTATGTTTCCTATTCCAACGCTCATCTCAAGAAAATCATCATCAACAAGTTGTCTTTCCCATAATCTATCTTCTTTATTTAATATTATGTTTACGCATTCATTTGACTTAGGAAAATTACGGTTCAATAAATCTATCTGTTTTTTTATAATTCCGTTTATTTCCTGCTCTTTTTTTTCTAGGTATTCACTATACTTTTTTTGACGCAAGGCTTCCTTTTTCTTTTTTTGTTTATTTTGGTAAGAAGCCGTTATTCTAGGCATAATTATACTACCAACTATCATGCAGACACACATAACTATTTGTGGTAATGAATCAAGAATCGTTCTTGTTCCTTTACTCATGCCATATACAACCGAATACCCCATCATCATTGAAGATGCGGCCATCGTAAGACTAGAGCCGATGGTTAAAATTGCTGGGATATTATCTATTTTATCCTCTGATGGTGGAGCATCTATTTGAACGCTATTTGTGGTAAGAATATTTTTTATTCTGGGTTTATGAAAAAAATAATCGTTTTCCTCATATAGTTCTATATCAGATTCACTTGAGTTTGTTCTTTCATAACTAGTATTATCAGTACCAGATAAATCCTCAAATCCTTGCATACCATTTATACTTATCATTCCGCTTGGGTTATTTACCTTAATAAAATTACCCATGTAAATTATCTTTAATCCAAATAAAAATATAATGTCACCTACGTTTAAATACGAAACATCAAACGGACGAGAATTTAAGTAGGCACCAGGCGCAACAGACTTTATAACCGCCTTTCCATCTTGCATCGTAATTGAAACATGATTTTGAACTATTTCTCTTTGTTGGTAGATAATATTATCATAAGACGTTGAACCAATAAAAACATTATTATTGTCATATAAAGAAAGGGCTATCATATTTTGTTCAACTATTGGCATAAGAAAAACCGTTAACATTTTCTTTTCATTAACGACTTCTAATGAAATGGGCATATACGTATTTAGTAAACCACCCATAACCGTAACGTTATTTTCGATAACGTTTATAGAACCATTACTTTTAACTTGCCACTTTCCCTCTACTCCTTCTATGGTTATCAAGTACTCCTTTTTAGAGCCACTAACTTTATAAGGAATAAGAAAAGATTCTCTTACTTCCTGAGGAAGATCAAATTTAGTAAGTTTCTCATTATCTGCAATATACAATCTCAAAGCAACTCACCAACCTTCCTTATCCTTCTACTCTAGATATAAGTATACTTTAAAAAGTCTATATTTGTCAATTTATAATAAAAATTAAACTATACAATATAAAAAATTGACATTTTATTTTAAAATGTCAATTTAATTGTTTATTAATACCATAGTCTTGATACGTCAACGTTCTGGCTCATCGGTTGTGGTGATGGCATCTCAAGTTTTATTATCGTTGGAAGCTTAAATGCCGAACCAAAAGCAACACAAGTTCCAGGTTGTAAGCTCTTCATTTTTTCAATTATCTCATCAGTTACATAAGGAACCATCTCTTTTATAAAACGAACGTCATAAGGATGCTGCATCTTAAAGATTAAGAAGTTAGAACACTGGCTCATCGCGGTTTCTGATAACTCTGATGGTCTTTGTGATATAAGTCCTAAAATGACTCCGTATTTTCTTCCTTCCTTAGCAATACGATCAAAAATATTATAGCCTAATATTTTTATGTCACTATCATTTTGAACGTAACGATGTGCTTCCTCTAGTATTAGATGAACTGGGAAAGAGCCTCTAACCTTTAGTTTAGAGGTAAAATCAAAAAGTAACTTTGAATATATTTTACAAATCGTTTTAGCTAGTCTGTCATCTAGGTAACTTATGTTGATGTTGACTATCTGGGCACGACCACCATTAGGAGCCGTAATAAGTTCTTTAATAAAGTTCATTTTATCAATGTAATGATCATACCTAAAGTATTCGGCGTACTCTCCTTTTATTAAAGAATCTAATCTTACTTTTAACACGTTAGCCTTATCATATATCTTATCACTCTTTAAAATTCCTTCTGAAATAAGCGCAAAATCAAAAGCTTCTCTTAAGTTTTCCAAAGTAAACGGAATGGTACCATCAGGTAGTTCTAATTTAAGGTTTGGATTAATAAACTTTTTAATGAATTCAGACACTAATTGTATCTCCCCTATTTTACCTTCCTTATCAATTATTAAGCACTGTCTTAAACTCCTTGTGTATCCAGGCTGAACAATTGGTGTTTCAAGATTCAAATCCGGAGTGTTAAAAGAAGTTAGAATTGCAAAAATTTGGTCATGAATTTGTGAGGCGGCACCACCGCTATATAGCACCTCTAAAATAGCCTTGGCAATTATGTCATTTTTATAGATGCGTGTTTCTTCTTCCGCTCCAGAAAACACGGTAACTAACCTCAAGGCTTTTTCTATGATTGGTAATTGTGAAGGGTCATCAACGTCAAGTAAAAGTGCGAAATCATCGATGTCCAAAAGCCATAAAGGCAACTTTATTAAGTTATGCGGATCCGTTCTAACGTTAGTTGAATACCGCTTAAAGAAAATCTGGCTATTTTGAATTGATAAAGCGCTTTCATACTCACCATAAGCGTCAAAAATAAAGATGCAAGCATTTCTTGGAACCTGTTGATCACGAAAGAAAACGTTTTGTAAAAGTCTTGCAACACCACATGACTTACCAGAACCAGTATTACCAAAGATGGCGAAATGATTACTGAAAAACGTATTGGTTGAAACGTAAGCCGGGGTATTATTATAAAGTGGCATGGTTCCTACCAAGAACTTTTTCATAAAGTTGTTTCTACCATCAATTACGATTGCGTTCGTTTCTTCTTCGGTTGCAATAAAACATACGCTACCAATGGAGGGCTTATTTAGAACTCCCGCGACGAAGCGGTCCCCTTGAAACTCACCAATAAGTTTTATCGTAGCTACGTCACTGCTTGCCGAAACTACCGTACCAACGATTCTACTTCCCGTAGCACTTTGGAAAATAACGTGATGATCAATTAGGTTCTGGGTTATCGCGTCTTTAGAAGTTACGCTAATTATTATTCTGTCTCCTGAAACATCTTTTACTCGTCCCATTTCATTTGGTAAAAGTTCAACCTTAGGCATTGGATTAAACTCTTTTTCAGCAGGCATTGTAACGTCGTTAGAATTCAAATTAACAGTTTGATTCAATATGTTATTTGGTTCTTCCGTCCCGTTATAACCTGGTTGTGTACCCTCTAAATTATTATCCGTAACGTTTAAATTAACATCATTTTCGGCATTAGTATTACTATCGCTTGAATAAGCCATATTATAAGAAGATTGTTCCTCGCTCTTAGCCTCGTTAGCCCCGCTTTCTTCCGCTTGGGCATTGACGTTAAAAGAAGAATTATCATAAGTGGCACTTTCGCTTGAACCGCCCGTTTGATTAGCTGATGAGTTTAAAGACGTATCAACGTCGTTAAAACCTAATTCATCGATGTTTTCTAAACTATTGTTATTCATGTTTCCACCCCTATTATTACTTTCTAAAATTATTATAACATGTTCTTTAAAAAAAATAAAATATTTATTTAAGAGGCGTTGACATTTAAGGTGCCTAAAGGTAATATAATAACTGAAAAAAGGAGGTTTTATAATGGCATACATAGAATTTAAAAACGTTTGTAAAAATTATCAAATGGGAGAAATAACAATCAAAGCACTTAAAAATACTAGCTTTGAAATTGAAAAGGGTGAATTGGTTGTCATCGTAGGGCCTTCTGGTGCGGGAAAAACAACGTGTCTTAACATTTTAGGGGGAATGGATAAACTAACCAGTGGAAAAGTAATGGTTGATGGTAGCGAGATAAGCTCATTAAAGGGACGAAAACTCATAAAATACCGAAGAGAAGACGTTGGGTTCGTGTTTCAATTTTATAATTTGGTTCAAAACTTAACCGCTAAAGAAAACGTTGAACTGGCCACACAAATATGTAAGAAGCCAATGGATTCGGAAACCATTATAAAAAAGGTTGGGCTTACCAAAAGAATTAATAACTTTCCTTCCCAATTATCCGGAGGTGAACAACAAAGAGTTGCAATAGCAAGAGCCATCGCAAAAAGACCAAAACTACTTTTGTGCGACGAGCCAACCGGAGCTTTAGATGATAAAACCGGAAAGCAAGTTTTAAGGCTCTTGCAAAACATGGCCACCAAGGAACACATGACGGTTATCATAATCACTCACAACAGCGCGATTGCCCCAATGGCTAACAAGGTTATTGAGTTCAAGAACGGTAGCGTATCAAGCGTTAAAATAAATAAAAAACCGACGTCTGTGAGGGATTTAAAATGGTAAAAAAAAGCATACTAAAAGATGCAATAAGAGAAATTAAAAAGACCAGAAAAAGATTTTTATCCATATTATTAATAATAACCTTGGGAGTCGGGTTTTATGTCGGCTTAAAATCAACTTCCCTAGACATGGAAAATACCGCTAAAAAATATTATAAAGACACTAATTTAATGGATTTAAAATTAATTTCTAGCGCCGGATTTAATGATGAGGATTACGAAAAATTAAAAGCAATAAGTGACGTCAAAGGCGTAATGCTAGTTAAAAGTTTAGATGCCAACGTATCAGTTGATGATAAAGACTACGTTATTAAGGTTAACTCAATAAATAGTAACAGAAGCAAAAAAAACGATGACTATTTAAACCGTCTTGTTTTAACTAACGGAAAATATCCTTCCACCGTAAACGAAGGATTAGTAGAAGAAAAGTTCTTAAGTGATAACAACTTAAAAATCGGAGATTTAGTAACTTTAGAGCCGGAAGATAATTCTAGTCTAAGAGCAAAAAAAATAAAAATAGTTGGTACCGTACGAAACAGCTACTACTCTTCTAGTGACCGCGGAACATCAACCTTGGGCAACGGAAAAATAGACTACTTTATGTACGTTGATGAAAAAGACTTTTCAAATGATTATTACTCCGAAGCATACGTAACCTTAAAAGATGCCAATAAATATGACACTTATAGTAATGAGTACGAAAAATACGTAGAAAAAATAAAACCTGACGTTCTTTCCGTTGTAAGTGAATCAACCAAGGTTAAACAAGAAGAACAAGTTAAGCAATTACAAAATAGTATAAGCTTCTTAGAAAGTGATTTAAACGAGCTGTACTCTTCCAACCTTCCCAGTGAAGACTTAAACAGTTCAATAAAAAACGTAACAAACAAACTAAACGAAGCTAAAGAAAATCTTGAAAAATTACAAAATCCAAGTACTTACGTATTAACCAGGAACGAAACTTCAAGCTTTTACGAATACAAGCTCGAAACCCAAAGAATAGAAAACATAGCAAGGGTTTTCCCGGCAATATTCTTCCTTGTTGCGGCGCTAGTTAGCCTAACCGCCATGACTAGAATAGTTGAAGAAGAAAGGATTCAAGTAGGAACGTTAAGAGCCATCGGATACAGTAAGTTTGACGTCGTATTTAAATACGTGTTATACGCCTTTTTGTCAAGCTTCATCGGAAGTATTTTAGGCAGCCTGTTATTTTACAAATTTATTCCGTTAATCGTTGCTATGTGTTACGGGATGTTTTATGAAATGCCAAGACTAATTACCTCATTTCAGATAAACCACGTTTTATTCGCGAGTGCCTGCGCGGTTTTGTCCACGATTTTAGCAACCATTTTAGTTTTCTTAAAAGACACGTTATTAGTTCCTGCCGAACTAATGAGACCAGAAGCACCAAAGCCTGGAAAAAGGGTTTTACTAGAAAGAATTAATTTTATTTGGAAAAGACTTAACTTTTCTAACAAAGTTACGTTTAGAAACGTTTTTCGCTATAAAAAAAGACTCTTAATGACCATCATCGGAATTTGTGGTTGTACCGCTTTACTCCTAACCGCCTTTGGCCTTAGGGACTCCGTTAACGGGGTAATAAAAAATCAGTTTGATAAAATAAATAAATATGACATGATGGTAAACGTTAATCCAAACATCAGTAAAGAAAACTTAAACGAATTAAAAAATACGTTGGACCAAAACAAAAACATTGATGAAACTTTACTAGTTAGTCAACAAACAGTAAACATAAAACATGGTGACAAACATGAATCTTCATATTTAATAATTCCTTCTGATAACAAAAAAATAGATGACTTTATTGGCCTTCAGGTAAGAAAAAGCAAAGCTAAGTTAAACTTGAATGAAGATGGAATAATCGTTTCAGAGAAATTATCAGAACTATTAAACATAAAGAAAAATGATACCATAACAATCGTACTAAACGATAAAGAATATAAAGTCAAAGTAAATGGAATAACCGAAAACTACGTTGACCATTACGTATATATGACAAACTCTTTATATGAAAAAATAACTGACAAAAATACTAGCTACAACGTTATTTTAACCAATAACAAAAAACTAAGTGAAAAAGAAGAACAGGCTCTATCTAAGGATGTAATGAGTCAAAAATACGTTACTTCGTGTACCCTTTCAAGCCTAGTAAAAGAAACGTACAAAGATTCGATTTCTACCTTAACTTACGTAACCTTAATCTTAATAGTTGCGGCGGCCGCTTTAGCTTTCGTTGTTTTATACAATCTTTCTAGTATAAACATAAGCGAAAGAAGAAGGGAACTTGCAACCATTAAGGTTTTAGGTTTCTACGATAATGAAGTTACCAGCTACGTTAATAAAGAAACCATAATATTAACCGTTATAGGAGCATTAGTAGGTCTATTAATGGGAAGCTTCCTTACCTACTACGTTGTTAAGGCATGTGAAACAAACCAGTTCATGTTTAGTTTTGACATTAGCTTTTTAAGTTATTTACTATCACTATTAATAACCATAATATTCTTAATAATCGTTGGTATGTTCATGCATAAAGAGCTACAAAAACTAGATATGATTGAGGCTTTAAAAAGCGTCGAATAAAAAAGTGTTAAATATAAGTGTCAATGTTGCATATGCAACATTGATATTTTTTTTATAACTGATATAATGTTAATCGTGTGAAAAATAAGGAGGTATTAAAATGGAAGCATATGAAGGCTTTAAAGGAGAAAAATGGAAAAAAGAAATTGACGTTAAAAGTTTTATCTTAGACAATTACACCGAATATACTGGTGATGATAGTTTTCTTACTGGTCCCACCGAAAAAACTAAACGTCTTAATGATAAATACGCAGAAATGTCAAAAATAGAAATTGAAAAAGGTATCTATGACGTCGATACCAAAACGGTATCAGGTATAAACAACTATAAACCAGGATACCTAATTAAAGAAGATGAGGTAATCGTTGGATTTCAAACCGATGAACCACTTAAAAGAATTACTAACGCTTTTGGTGGCATGAGAATGGCTAAGCAAGCCCTAGAAGCTTATGGTTATAAAATTGACGAAGAATTTGCCAAGAGATTTGAATACCGCAAAACTCATAATGAAGGTGTGTTTGACGCTTACACGACGGACATTAGAAAAGCTAGGCATGCCGGATTATTAACCGGACTTCCTGATGCTTACGGAAGAGGAAGAATAATTGGCGATTATCGCCGGGTTGCCTTATATGGTATCGACCGCTTAGTAGAAGAAAAGAAAAAAGACTTAGTTAACTTAGAAAAAGCGGTACTAGACGAAGAGATGATTCGTTTAAGAGAAGAAGTTTCAGAACAAATAAAGGCTTTAGGAGAAATAAAGGACATGGCTTTAAGTTATGGCTTTGACATTTCAAAACCTGCTTCAAACGCCAAAGAAGCAACACAATGGTTATACTTCGGATACCTTGCCGCAATAAAAGAAAATAATGGTGCGGCAATGAGTTTAGGTAGAACCTCTACATTTCTAGACATTTATTTTGAAAGAGACTTAAGAAATGGAATTTTAACGGAAAGTGAAGCTCAAGAAATAATTGACCAATTCATCATGAAACTAAGGATGGCAAGACACTTAAGAACTCCTGAATACAACGAGTTATTCGCGGGAGACCCAACTTGGGTTACCGAATCAATTGGTGGTATGACGGAAAATGGAAAATCACTTGTTACCAAAAACTCATTTAGATATTTACATACCTTATATAACTTAGGTTCTTCACCTGAACCTAACCTTACCGTTTTGTGGAGTGAAAACTTACCAGAAAACTTTAAGAAATTCTGTGCTAAAGTATCAATCGATACCGATGCTATTCAGTATGAATCAGACGAATTAATGAGACCTATTCACGGCTGTGATTACGCGATTGCCTGCTGCGTATCTGCCATGACGGTTGGAAAACAAATGCAGTTCTTTGGTGCAAGATGTAATTTAGCTAAAACGTTGTTGTACGCAATAAACGGCGGATATGACGAAGTTAAAAAAGAACTTGTAGTTGATGGATTAGACAAGATAACTGATGAGTATCTAAATTACGACGTGGTTAGAAAAGCATATTCTAACGCCATGAAAAAAATTGCTAAAACTTACGTCGACGCCATGAACATCATCCACTACATGCATGATAAGTATGCATACGAAAGAGGCCAAATGGCTTTACACGACACAAAGCTAAGCCGTTTAATGGCGTTTGGAGTTGCCGGATTCTCGGTTGCGGTAGACTCTCTTTCTGCAATTAAATACGCCAAAGTAAAGCCAATTAGAGATGAAAACGGTATTGCTGTTGACTTTGAAGTGGAAGGAGAATTTCCTAAGTACGGTAACGACGATGACAGGGTTGACTTAATTGGAAAAGAACTTTTAGAAGAGTTCTATAACGACTTAAAAGAACATCCTGCATATCGTGGTGCTAAACACACGTTATCGGTTTTAACAATAACTTCTAACGTTATGTATGGTAAGAAAACCGGTTCTACTCCAGACGGAAGAAAAGCTGGTGTTGCCTTTGCTCCAGGTGCTAACCCAATGCACGGTAGAGATTCAAGTGGCGCGCTTGCCTCACTTAATTCGGTTGCTAAAATGCCTTATACCAATTGCTGTGAAGACGGTATATCAAACACCTTCTCTATCGTTCCAAGCGCCCTTGGGCATTCTAAAGAAGAACAAGTAGAAAATTTAGTAAACGTTCTTGATGGTTACTTTGAAAAAGGAGCACACCATTTAAACGTTAACGTACTTAATCGAGAAATGTTAATAGACGCGATGAATAATCCTGGTAAGTATCCAACCTTAACCATCAGAGTATCCGGATATGCCGTATTATTTGATAAATTATCAAGAGCTCATCAAGAAGAAGTAATTGCTCGTACTTTCCATGAGAAATTATAATATCAAAAGCAAGTTTATTAAGCTTGCTTTTTTTTATTAACATATTTATCGAAATTATATTTTTAATTAAAAACAACCGTTCATGATAATTTCTCATCTTTAAACATTAATTTAAATTTAACGTTTCTTTACCATCATAAAAAACTTTTCAATTTTATAACGGTATTTCATAAAAAATATTGGATATTATGCCCGTTTCATATATAATTGTTATGGTGATGTAAATGTTAGGAAAAATAAATAGCATAGAAACAATGGGATTAGTAGATGGACCTGGTGTTAGATTTGTCGTGTTCATGCAAGGTTGTCCATTAAGATGTAAGTTTTGTCATAATCCTGAAACCTGGAAATTAAATGACAAATCAGATTTGTATACCCCGGAAGAACTAATAAAAAAAATTCTTAATTATAAGCCTTATTTCAAACATAACGGAGGCGTTACTTTTTCTGGTGGTGAACCTTTAATGCAAAAAGAATTTCTTCTTGAGACTCTTAAATTATGTAAAGAAAATGGTATTCATACATGCCTTGACACCGCAGGAAGCGTACCAGGTTATGAAGAAATTTTAAAATATACCGACCTTGTTATATTTGACATAAAAGGAGTAACTGAAGAGGAATATAAAAACATGACTGGTTCTAGTAATAAAAATGCAACTGAGTTTTTAAACTATTGTCAAAAAATAAACATACCAACGTGGCTTAGAGTGGTAATAGTTCCGGGGATAAACGATAATGAAAAATACGTAAAAGAGCTGATAAATTACATAAAACCACTTAAAAACATAGAAAAAATAGAATTTTTGCCATATCATACTCTTGGAGTACACAAATACGAAGAATTAAAAATTCCTTATTCATTAAATGGTGTGTCAGACATGGATAATGATAGGTGTAAAAAATTAGAAAACATGTTAAAAGAAGGATTAAAAAGTTAATCCTTCTTTTATTCATAATTTCTATTATCTAATGTTATTTCATCTATCACACCATTAACTATCTTTATTTCATAAAAGTTCGTCGTGGTCCAGGTGGTATCTTCGTTATAAGTATAAGTAACGCTATCATAACCATCATTAGAATATTCGTATATATCAGTAGGCTCTCCAAATAATTGTTTTATTTTTTCTTCGGTTATCT
The DNA here is from genome assembly GCA_946500425.1 of uncultured Mollicutes bacterium. GTDB lineage: Bacteria > Bacillota_I > Bacilli_A > RF39 > UBA660 > Aphodocola. Next base: position 18,120 of record CAMMVQ010000019.1, read on the forward strand.
CATCACCTGCTTTTATATCACCAGGAAAGGTTATTTTATCCGCTCCAGTTGAAACCTGATACTTGCTTTGACTTACCCTAGTTATCTTTCCATCAGTATATTTAATATCACTACCAGTATCATTTAATATCTCGGTGGATAATGCCAATTTGTCGTTTTTGTACATGTTAACCAAAGTATAATAATTATTTGATAAGCTTGAACTTTCTTGAGCGGATTTCATGCTAAAACCAGTTACTTCTTTTAATTCGTTATACGTACAAGGTAATTTTATTGATTTACCATTAACCGTAAACTCATAATCACTCCAATTATTTGATATACTAACGTTGCTATCAGATTTATTATCATCTTGTTTAGTATCATCTTTTTCAACAACAGAATTTGAATTATTTATGTTTTCCGTCACTTTATTTCCAAAGTCACTAAATAAATTAAACGTTAATACAACCGTTATAATAGAAATTATAATTCCTAAAACAAAACTTACTAACGCACATATTCCACATGCTTTTGCGTTTTTTTTATCACTGTCTTTTTTCACTAAAAATATAATTAAACCCGCAATTGGAATAATAAATGATAATATTGCTAATCCAACGTTAACTTTTCCCTCTTTATTAATTTGTTCATTACTATTGTTATTAATATTTCCTACGTTATTCACGTTCGAAATTTCCCCGCCACAGTTCGGACAAAATCTAGAATTTTGATCTACTTCTTTTCCACACTTATTGCACAACATACTTACTTTCTCCTCTCTATTTTATGAATTTATTATAACATGTCCAAACTGTTTAAGCAACACAAATAATTTACTATATTAACTAGTTTCATAGCATTAGAACCTTTAACTAAAATAATGTCATTTTTCTTTATTAAGTTATTTAAATATTTACGAGAATTTAATTCATTGTTAAAATGCTTAGTAAACTTTCTTTTTAAACCACATTCTATCGCTGCTTTTTTTATTTCTTTAGAATCTTTTCCAATCGTTATCAAATAATCAACGCCATTATCCACTACTTCTTTACCTATCTTTTTATGTATTGCTTTACTTTCTTTTCCAAGCTCCAAAATGTCCCCTAAAATCGCTATTTTTCTTCCGTCAAATTCTTTTAAAAATGTTAAAGCTGCTTTCATTGAATCAAAACTAGCGTTATAAGTATCATCTATTAATTTTATTCGTTTTAAATCTATTAATTCAAGCCGGTGAGGAATGCTGCTTTTTTTATTTATCGCCAATTTAATTTGCTCTTTTCCTACTTCAAACATTTTTCCAACTGATATAGCAGCTAGTGCGTTATAAATAAATTCTTTCCCACCTAAAATAGAAAGTTCTTTTATCTCATTAACATCAAAAGTAGTTCTCATGCCTTCATTTATGTTAAAAGCCTTAATAAGTCCGTTGTCGATTCCATAAGTGTAAACCCATGATTTATCCTCTAAACGGTTTAAAAATGTTTGTAACATATCATTATCCGCGTTAATGATAAGTTTTTTGTGTTTCATTCCATCCAAAATCTCTAATTTAGCTTTTAAAATATTCTCCCTGGTTTTAAGATTACCAATGTGTGCCGTTAAAACGTTAGTAATAATAGAGACGGTGGGTTTTGCAATCATCGATAACTTATGAAGCTCTCCAATGTTACTCATTCCCATTTCCAAAACCATGCACTCTTCATCCATTAGTCTCATGATGGTAAGTGGTAATCCCACTTGACTATTTTCGTTACCCAGGGTTTTTAACACTTTAAACTTACTTTCTAAAACGTTAACCACCATCTCTTTCGTACTTGTTTTACCAACACTACCAGTTATTCCAATTACTGGTCCGTTAAAAAGATTTCTTTTATATGTCGCAATATTTTGTAAAGCTAAAAGTGGATCATCCACCAAAATAATTGTGATACCTTTTATTTTTTCATATTCAAAATTATTATTTAAAACACAAACTTTAGCACCGTTTTTAATCGCCTCTTTATAGAATAAAGAACCGTCATTATTATTACCCTTAATTCCAAAAAAACATCCCAAATAGCACGCTTTCCTACTATCAACAAAACAATTACCAATGTTGTCCTGTTTATTTCCACATAACAACTTTCCATTACTTACCATAAGCAAGTCATTAACTGTAACGTTCATACTATCACCTAAAATATTTTATGTAATAAAAAAACAAAGGTACGTAACCCTTTATTTATTATGACTAACTATTAATAAATTTTCTTTACATTTATAAGAAAATAAATTAACCATTTCTTTTATGTTTTTTTCAAGTTCGATAATACTTGGAAATAAAGTTATTATGTTAACGTTTAAAGCCGATAGTTTTTCTTTTATTTTTTCGTCTACGAAGCAACCTTCAAATATAATAACGTTTACCAATGCGTTTGAGGCCGATAATTTTTGCGCTTGCTTAACCAACTTTTTTCCAATTTGAGTATATTTTATTATTTCATCATTTTTATTTTCAAAAGTAAGTAAAGCATCTTCATCACGATAGGTTTTTTCGCTTCCTAATATTTGGGTGGTTGCTTTAACTTCACAGTAATTAATTCTTCCCGTTTTATCAATAAAACTCAAATCTGCATAAGTGGTAGCCTTACCATTTTCATCTTTTACTGGAACTTCGTTTTCAACTTCGTAACCAAGTCCTGAAAAATAAAGCGTTGCAATAAAGTTACCATAAATACCAAGCAAACTTTTAGCAACAATCTCTCTATTTTGGATACTATCATTTAATACTATCTTGTCATAAAATAATTCTGTTAAATCTACGTTCATCTTTCTTGCCATGGAAAAAAGAGCGTTATTAACACCAACGCTTTTTAATAATTCTTTTATGCTATCTTCTAAAAACTCATCCGTAAATAATCTTTCCATTTTTATATCCTCTAATTATATACTACCATAATTAGGGAATCAAAACTTTGGAATTATTGTCACTTTATATTTGCTTTACGCTTTTTTATAAAGCTTTTTTACATCTTCAGCCTTAAACAGCTCATCTAAGTATGAATTTTTTGCGTATGAATAAAATTTAAAATAATAATTGTCGGCGTTTAAGGACGCCATTATTTCTTCCCTACTCATATTAGCATCATGCATCTTATTAATTAAATCTTTAATGGCATCAAAACACAACTCCTTTTTTGAGTCATAATACCCATTCATCATCCAATAAAACCTATAAAAAGCACGAGCTTTTTTATTAACCGCAAAAGCCGTTCCCATAACCTCGTTAATAAACTCCTTGTCTTTATTAGCATTTATCCAAAGCATAACATCATTAAAGTTATCATAAAAATATAGAACATTAAAATAAGCCTCTAGTTCAGAAAAAAACTGTAAGTATAGGTCCTGATTAATACCTTCTAATAGTAATTTTAACATAGCTTCATTTTCTCGTTTATCATCCGTTATGTCAGCATATTTTTTTAATCTATCATAAAAAATCTCGAAGTGTTTTTTATACATATTTATCTCTCCAATAACAAAATATTATATATTTTTTTATAATTAAGTCAATATTTGTAATAAATATCATATGATTATCATATAAATTAAAAATAATATGATATAATTAAAAATGTAAAATTTAATTACATTGCATATTTAATTTTATAACTAAAAGCCATGACTTTTTATTATTTTCAAAAGACAAAATATGACATGATAAGGAAGTGACTAACTATAAGAAGTCAAGACATTTTTTTGAAAAATCCTAAAAAG
>CAMMVQ010000020.1 GCA_946500425.1 uncultured Mollicutes bacterium
ATCTAATATAGTGATTAATAAAAAATCACATAATTAGATTATACGTGAAATTATGAACGAAGTTTTTGATGAATATTATTTGAAAATATATCATTGGGCCCTTAAGAAAACGAGAAATAAAGAAGAGGCTGAAGACTTAACTAATAACGTTTTTGTTGCGGTTTTTGAATATTTTAATAAAAATATTAAAGTAGAAAAAATTGAGAATTTGGTTTGGAAGATTGCTCAAAATATATGGTGCGCTAGCATAAGAAAGTACGTTAAAGAGGAGAATAACGTTGATTATGATTCTGTAAACGAAAAAGGATACTATAAAGATACATTGGAAAAAATAATATATAAAGACATCGTAAATAATTTAGATAATATAAACTTAACTAAAATGGAAAGTTTAGCGTTTAGGTTATATTATTGTAATGGCTTTTCGGTAAAGGAAATAAGTGAAAAATTAAATTCTAGTGTGTCTAATATAAAATATTATTTATATAGTGCTAGAAAGAAAATAAAGGAGGAATATAATGATTGATTTAAAGTTGGATAGGTATTTAAACGTAGCTAATGAAGAAAAGATGAAAAGAGGTCTAGGTAAGAAATATGCACCATTATATCCGATGTTAAGAAAAGAGGATAATAAGTTATATGTAGGAGTAATGTTAACCAAGTTAGAGGATAATGTTTGGGATGTTAATTCAAAAATAAAAGCTGAATACTGGGTTTTAATTGAGCCTAAAACTTTAGTGGTTTTAGAATTTAATGAGACTAATAAAAAAGATTTTGTTAATGGTAATTTAATTAAGAAAGATAGTTCTAGCAAACAAAAGGAAATTGCTAAATACATTGTTAATAAAAAATTACAATATAAAAGTTATCTAAAAAATGATATAGAAAATGAACAGTTACTTTTGGTTCAAAATAAAGTAGCAAATTTACTTGATAACAAAATACAAATAGATGGGGATACGGTAAACATAAATGATTATTTAATGGCTAATATAGAGCCTGAGATTGATAAAAAACTTGATGAATTAATTGACTTATTAGTTCAAACAAAATATGGTTCAATAACTTTTTACTACGATATATTACTTGATAATATTATTAAAGAATATGTGGATAAGGGTAATATTGAAGATGAAAAAATTAAGTTATGTATAGAAATTATGAACAGTTACTATGATGGAGTAATAGGAATAGATAACTTCTTTAACTTATAAAATAAAAAAGATAACAACTTATGAATTGAACCCTAAAAATTGGGAAGTTTAATCATTTAAGGATTGTAACCTACAATTTATAGGGACAGTCCTTTTAATTTTATAGAGTGTGTAAAGAAATGTGCAAATGATCTAACCATGATATATGAAGCAAAATATTTTGCTCCTTTTTTTGCCATTTAAATAATAACATATAATATATAATTCAGATAAAATCAGTCCTCAATTTCTATAGGTTTATTCACATTTCTTAGATATGTTTTTTGTAGATAAATATAAGCACTCTTATTATGTAATTTGTTTACTATATAAAAATACATATACCATTGTACTTTTTTATAAAAAAATTAACATATTTAAACAAAAAAAGAGGCTTTTATACCTCAATGAAATAATATGAATTTCTATTTGCCTAATATAGAAAAATCAGGCTCATTGTAATTAGAATTTAAAATTATATCTTTTAAATCTATACTTTCTTTGTTATCTCTATATTTTTGATAAAGACTTAAGAATGTAATAGTATCTAAAGTACAAACTTTTTTATGTTCTATTTCTTGTTTAACACTAACACCATAAAAATCTTTTTTTACTCTTTCTTTTACTGGGTCTTTAATATATGGGTTAACAATTAATAATGCTTTATAATATTTATTAATATTGTCATCATCTATTTCTTTAATAACGGCATCGTCTTCAATATGATTTTGTGCTTGAGATACATATTGTCTTTTAATAGGTGTATTTACTCCTTTAACCTCTACAAGAATATTTTTATTGTCTAAAACAAAAGACAAATCTTCTTTTTTCTCGTCAATATCATTAATTATATTTATTTCTCCATTTAGCATTTCTGCTAACATTTTTTTTACAACTTGTACTAATTCTTCACCAGTAGTGTATAAAACTTTTTTATATTCACTATTTTGCATCAAATTATCTATTTTTTCTTTTTTCTTCTTTTTTAAATCTTCAATTTTTTCTTCTATATCAGATATTTCTTCTTCTAGTTTTAGGTCATCAAGTATTTTTATTTCTTCTATCCATTTAGGAGCAGAAGTGTTTTTAGGCATTTGTAATAGATTTAATAATAAAGTAGATAGTTGTTTTACATACTCGCGTGATTTATCAAGATAAGTTGGTTTTAAATCGTGAATTATACTAACATTTTGATTTCTTAAAATATAGCAATTTTGAGTATTTTTGATAAATGCTTTACCGTAACCAATATTAGATAACATTGAAAGTGCGTAGCCACTTCTGTCGCAAGGAAGATACTCATCATAAGAATTTTCTATAATTGAACAATCTTTTTTTTCAAATTTTATTTTAAATTTATTTTTTAAATAATCAAAACCAGAGAAACTACTAAAATAAGCAGAATTATATACTATAATTACAGGTTTATTAAAAGATATTATTTCATCAACTAAATTATATATTTCTTTCCCAAATTCAAACGCCGAAAGAGAAATTATATAAGCGTCATAAGAAAGCAAAGATAACCCTTCAATACCATTTTTTTCAACAATATTAACAAAAGAACAGCCTCTGACACTTTCATAAAAATAATTAATAGTCCCCTTACTATTTAAATAAAGAATATTTCTTTTAGTTTGTTCTTTTTTTTCTGTTTTTTTTACTTTTCCTACTTCAATCATTTTCGCACCACCTTCATTAGTTATCTATTATACTAAATCATTTAAATAAAGCCAATTGTATTATATATAAGAAGCGAGTAAGTTTTGAATAGCATTAATAGCATTATAAGAAAATTAATAAAATAATACAAGTCGGTTGTAAAATACCACTATAAACAAAGAAAAAACACTATTTCTAGTGCTTAATCAAGATTATACATTTCAGCTAACCCTCCTACAAAGTAGTAAAAGTTCGCTTGAGTATCATATGGCACGGAAACTGAACGAGTTTCCAAATTTTAGATTTTTACTATATTAATCATCTGTTTCATAATAATAAGATGTTTCTACACCTTTAAAATATGTTTCTAAGCTAAAATCATCTGTTAAATTATTCTCTATTAAAGTTTTAATTTCTAATGTATTAATTGGACTTCTCTCCATTGCTTGCAAATATAATTTTTTATCTATATTTTCCCAATTAACAATTTTGTTTAACCTTTTTCTTAATATTAAATCTAACCAAATTCTTGTAGCACGCCCATTTCCTTCTAAAAACGGATGAGCAATATTCATTTCTACATATTTATCAATAATATCATCTATAGTTGTTTCTTTCATAGTTTCTATTTTTTTCAAAATATCTTCTAAATATAAAGAATTTGCAAACCTAAAATTTCCTTTGGAAATATTTTTTTTTCTAATTTGACCAGCAAAATCATACAAACCATCAAATAAATATTTATGTATTTGCTGTAAACCTTTAACTGTACTAATTTCAATGCTATTAATGTCGTTGCTTGAAAATAATCTTTTTGCATTTTCTAAACTTTTCTCATCTATTTTATTCATCATTAGCACTCCTAACAATTATTATACAAAAAAAGATTCAAAATCTTTAAATAACATAATGGCAGGGGATGAGAGAATCGAACTCCCAACAGTGGTTTTGGAGACCATTATTATACCATTTAACTAATCCCCTAATAAATTAGATACTTAGATTATAACACAAAGTATCTAAGAATATCAATAATTACTTGATTAAAACTTAATATTTAGATTTTTATATGGTATTAATACTTTTTGCACTCCTAGATAATAAGGTGCTACCTGATAATAATCAAACAATATTATTAAACCCTCGTCACTAAAAATAAAATTTTCAAAATTTTCTTTAACATGTTTTGTCCCATCTAATATCATTTGAAGATTAACATCGTTATCATTAGATGACAGTTTTTCAAACAATAACTTTCTAGAAATTTTAGAAAGAGTATTTAAAATATTTGAATTTTGCTCAATTAAGTTTTTGATTGTTATTATTTCACCCTTGTTATTAAATCTAATGCTTTTCATGTAATTATTAGGGTGAGCACCACCAGTAAACTCACTAATGCTAAAAACGTAAGTTGTAAACGTATTATATTTATAAGATTTATATGTTATGTAAAGAGTGTAATACATATTTAGCTGTACTCTTCTTTTTGAAGAATCAATAAATTCTCTTATTATTTTACTAATGGTTTTATCTATTTGGTTATTAACGTTTTTAAACTCTGTTATTGGTTTATTTATTTTTATTTTATATTTATATTTTTCATTTATTTCTAAATAATTTTTTTGCACCTTTTATCACCAGTTAAATATATGTTAATTAAGTGATAAGTTATGAATATAATTAACTGGTGATAGAATGAAAGTAACATTAGATATTCCTTACCCTGAAATAAGGGTTGAAGAAAAAAATTCATATTATGCTGATTTATTAAGTCAAGACTATGCGGGACAAACAAGTGAAACAACCGCCGTTTTACTTTATTCGTACCAACACTTTGATAAGTTTGAAGAAAATAAAGAGTTTGCCAAACTAATAGAAGAAATAGCAATTGTTGAGATGAGACATTTAGAAATTCTTGGAAAATTAATTAAACTTCTTGGAAAGGAACCAGTGTACAAAACCTGTGAATCATCACGTGGAAATTGTATTATGTGGAATGCTAATAACATAAATTATGACACTAATTTAAGAGAAATGCTTAAAATAAACATTAAAGCCGAAGAAACGGCAATAAAAACGTATAAACATCATCGTAAAATAATAGATGATAAATACATAAAAGAAATGTTATCAAGGATAATACTAGATGAGGAAAACCATTTGAAAATATTTAATGAATTATACGATAAGCTAAAATGATTTTTATAAAATTAAATATTATGGTATAATCAAAACAGAATAAAGGGTGATAAGGTTGGATAAAGAATTTGAAATATTAAAAGAAGTAGCGATGAAGCTAGCGGGTGATACGCAAGATTCTGTATTTGTAAGGCATGGCCACGTAGCGTGCGCTTTAATGACAGATAAGGGTAACGTATATACGGGTGTTTCCATAAACGCAAAGTGCGGCATTGGTTTTTGTGCGGAGCATTCCGCGATAGCGGACATGCTAAAAGCTGGAGAAACAAGAATTAATAAACTAGTTTCAGCTAGTCAAAATAACGTTGTTGTTCCTTGCGGTAGGTGTCTTGAATTTATTAGACAGGTGAATCCTAGTAACGTTGATACGATGGTTTTAATAAAAACTAATGAGATAAAAAAGGTAAGTGACCTTCTTCCTTATCGCTGGGAGATGGATGAACTATAAAAATGTAAAAAGAGTGTACAAAGTATTTGAGACACTCTTTTTAATTATGTTTTTCTGATAAAATAGATATGGGTGACGGTTGTGAAAGATTTTATTATTGATTTTGGAAAAACTGATTTACTTATTTTGCTCGCAATGTTACCAGCCATTATTTTTGGTTTTGTAATTTATAAAAAGGACGTAGTTGAAAAGGAACCCTTAAAATTGTTAATTAAATTATTTATTTTTGGAATTCTTTCGGCGGGAGTGGCTTTGTTAATCGAAGTATACGCTGAAAATATTTTTACTTTCGCCTCAAAAGAAAATATCATTGGTATTGCTTTTAAGTCATTTCTAATCATTGGTTTGGTTGAAGAAGGCGTAAAATGGCTTTTTACTTACTTTTTATGTTGGCATCAAAAAGAATTCAACTATAATTATGATGCTATTGTTTACATGGCATTCATCTCGTTAGGCTTTGCAACAATTGAAAATATTTTTGCGGTTCTAGCTAATAAATGGGATTTTTTATTCATTCTACAAAGGGGTTTGATAACGGTACCGGCTCACGTATTTTTCGCCATACTATCAGGATATTATTTAGGAAGGGCTAAAAAATATTATAATCGTAACTGGCGTAATAAGGCTAAAAAGCAACTATTTTTAAGCGTATTACTTCCTGTTATCGCTCATGGGTTGTTTGATTTTCTTTTATTTATGTCAAACAGAATCGGCTTTTTATTTGCTTTTATTTTTATAATTTATTTATATATCTCATCGTTTATGAAAATTAATAAAGTTTCGAAAGAAAAAAATCCACTAATAAAGGAATGATTTCTCATTCCTTATTTTAGATTATAGTATTCTTCTAGAGTTAAATTATTTTTAGTTAGATATTTAGCTAGTTCTTTGCCCACGTATCTTAGGTGACAAGGTTCGTATGAGTAACCCGTTATAATTTCTTTATCCTTAGGATACCTAATGATGAACCCATATAGATAAGCGATGTTTTCTAGGTATTTATATTCGTCACTATTGGTATTGGTCTTGGTACCATTCTTATCTTTTGAAATGGAAAAATCAAATCCAATTCCAAGGTTATGCTCTGACGTGCCAGCTTTGTTAATTAGTCTTTCCGCCTCTTTAGAACCATTTTTGTTCTCATATTCTTTGTAGATACTGTTAGTTTCGTCAAACGTTTGATATCCACTTTGAATATTTATGTAATATCCTCTTTCACTTAAGTTCTTTTTAAGTTGCATGTAATTTTTGTAAGTTTCTTCTTCAAGCCTTATTTCTCCATACAAATTATCTTTTAAGGTGACCTGTTCGTAGTTTTTTACGATGTTTTCACTCACTGGATTTTTTTTATTAACAATTATTTCATATTTGTTATCATAATTAATATCATAATTTTTTAGATTTTTACTTGAATCATTCATGACTTCTTTTATTCTTGCTGTGTTGTTATTTTTTCCTATCAACGAAGCTTTAATTTTGTTTAGTGATGCATTTTCATAATATCCTAAAGCAATGAAGCTACCACATAATATTATTGCGATAAAAACAGAGTGAATTATTATTTTCTTATACGTTTGTTTTTTTCTTGCGTTAGCAGCCTCTTTAAGTACCACTTTTTCTGCGTCGCTTTCAAATAAGAATTCGGTTTTACATTCATTTAATTCATAAAACTTGGTTTTGTTATTATCCTGCTTCATTTCATCACTACCTTACTAAGTATAGTATAACATATAAAAAACAAAGAAGGAAACATTTTTATTCTTCATCACTATCTTCGTTATCAGTTTTTGATATTTTTTCGTGTTCCCACGTTATACTTATTACTCCCGGGTCAGTACTTATTTTATTTATAAGCATTTCTACTTTACTTGGGGTAGAAGTTATCATGATTGCCTTTAATTTAATTTCTTCTTCGGTTATTTCACTTCTTTCTAAACTGTTTAAAACCAAACTATTACGATGAATTATGTTTGCAAAATTAGTTCTTACTTTTTCTTCTTTAATCTTTTTACAATTTATTCTTATCGTGTATTTTTCTTTGTCAACTGCTCTTACTTTATTCATTATTAATAAAGATAATAATCTTAATATTATGTTTGACATAAGGACAAATAAAGTTCCCACGGTGGCTTCAAAAATCAATCCAGAAGCACACATTATCCCTATTGCGGCCACGCACCATAAGGTTGCCGCGGTGTTAAGACCTTTTATTTTATTTCCGTCTCTAAGGATTACTCCCGCTCCTAAAAAGCCGATTCCAGAAACAACTTGGGCGGCGATTCTTGTTTGGTCTTTAGCATTTATACCAAATGATACATAGACGAATAAGAAGGCGCCAATGCAAACTAAAACGTTGGTTCTGAGTCCAACCATCCGGTGTCTTAGTTGTCTTTCCAGACCAACTAATATACTTAAACTAAAACAAATTAAAAGTCTAATAAAAAAGGTTTCTTCCATCGTGCTGTCTCCTTTTATGAACGTTTATTATAGTTTAAAAACAAATTAAAAAAGGTCAAATTTTGTTGATATGATAATTATTTAACCATGTTAAAATAATTTACTAAAAATACCTTTCATGTTATAATTTATTTACAAAGTGGGAGCTGATTTAATGAATAAAAATCTTTTTTTGGAAAGCAAGGAAAAAATTGAACAAAAGGTAAATGAAATACTTGATAAAGAAATAGAAAAATATGAAGAAAATGAATTCCTTAAAGAATCGTTGGAGGAACTAAAAAGACTATCAGCGGGTGGAAAGCGTGTTCGTGGTTATTTAATTAAACTTGGCCAAATGCTTTTTGGTAAAGATGACGACTCTTACGTTGATTTAGCGGCCGCTGTAGAAATATTTCAAACGGCCATATTAATTCATGATGACATAATTGATGAAGCGACAAAAAGACGCGGAATGGATACCATTAATAGTAAGTATCCTGGACACATAGGAACCGCTAAAGCAATATGCATAGGAGATTTAGGATTTTTTATATCATACAGAATTATTAACAACGCAAACATAAGTAAAGAACTAAAAGATGAAATAGTAAAGGTGTATTCGAAAACCCTTCATAACACGGTAAATGGTGAGATAATAGACGTTGAATTACCATTAAAGCCACTTGAATACCATAAAAAGATGGACGAAAAGATTATTTATGATATATACGTAAATAAAACCGCTTGGTACACGATAATAGGTCCTGTTCTAATTGGAGCGGCATCGGCAAACGCAAGTGAAAAAGATAAAGAGAAGTTAGCAGAGATGGGGATTAATTTAGGAATAGCTTTTCAAATAAAAGATGACTTGCTAGGGTTATACTCAAACACAAAGAAAATGGGTAAAACTTTAAATGACATAAAAGAAGGAAAACAAACCATTATTTACAAGTATGCGATAGATCATGCTAACCAAAAAGAATTGGAAATAATAAAAGAAAATTATGGAAATTCAAACGTTAGCGAAGAGGGAAATAAACTTATAATAAATTTATTCGAAAGGCTTGGCGCAAGAAAAGAAGCAGAAGAATTAATAAAAGCATACACCAATAAAGGAATAGAAATAATTAATAACATGGATGTTTCAAATAAAGATGAGTTTATCGCTTTTGCAAATTATTTGTTGAATAGAGAAAATTGAAAAAATATTAATGAAATCTTTTACGCAAGCTTGTATTGACAATGTAAACACATATTAATATAATTGAATTGGGTGATAAACATGGATAAAATATCAAATATAAATATAAGAATAGATGATAAATTAAAAAAAGATGCAGAAAAGTTATTTAATGATTTAGGAATGACTATGTCATCAGCCATAAACATTTTTTTAAAACAATCAGTAAGAGAACAAAAAATACCATTTGTAATAAGAAAAGAATATCCTAATTATGAGACTAATATGGCAATAAAAGAAACATCTAGTGAAGAATATAATAAAAGCAAAGCGTATGATTCAGTGGATGAACTTTTTAAGGAATTAGACAAATGAAATATAAAATAAAATTTACCACTACTTTTAAAAAAGATTATAAACTAGCGGTTAAAAGAGGTCTTAATATAGATAAATTAAAATATGTTATTGAGATTTTATCATCTGGTAACAAACTTGATATTAAATATAAAGACCATAAACTTATTAATGATGAAAATTATGATAATGTAAGAGAGTGCCATATTGAACCTGATTGGTTACTTATATATAAAATAGAGAATAATATTTTGACGCTTAATTTAATTAGAACAGGAAAGCATAATGCTTTATTTAAATAACTTTAAAGAACTTAATAAGTAAGTTCTTTTATTTTTCCCTAAAAATTCTTGTCACTAACATTATTTTATTAAATTTGACTATTAAATTTGTATTTGATATTGTATAAGGTATATAAGGCATTTAAACAAATGGGGGATAAAAGTGAAATTAGGTACGCAAGAGAAAATAAGGATGGCTGAAATGGCATTATTTTTAGGAAGTTCTTTGGCTTTTGAATTTTTTGATTTAAAAGATAGTAATTATGAAGAGATTGTTAATTTGATGCAAGTGTCTTATCTTTTAGATATAATTTCTTCGTTTAGAACACAAAGAATTACGGATGAGTATAAAGAGTTAAAAGAATTAGATAAAAAAATTGTTTCTAATACCGCTTATTTAATTGATTATATAGGGAATAATAATCCTATCGGTATATTTGCAAGTTATATTTATTTATATAGGCAAGGTTATTTATCACATGATAAAAATTTTGTTTACGATAATGACATGAAGGATTTTGCAGGATTACTTAGTGTTGATGTTTATAGAGGCAAAGGCGTTTGCAGGTCGATTGCACATCTTTTAACGGGTATTTATAAAGAGTTTGGATATAATGCAAGGACTTTAGTTGTAAATGCAAATAGTGAATCTATAAGAAATAACTTACATCTATCAAATGTTAGTTTGCAAAAATCAGATAAAGGGAATAATTTTTCTAAGGTAATTAGTAAATTAACAAGTTTTATTCCTACGCCTAACCATGCTATTACCTTAGTTGATGATGGAAAAAATGGTTATAAGCTAGATCCTACAAATGACTGCATGATGTTAAATGGTAAGTTAAATAAGCTTATATCGCCTTGCAGTGATAAAGGTATAATGAGAAATTATATGATGTTAGATTTATTTTATAGTACACTCGGGGACCTTGATAACGATATTAATTTATTAAAGTACATTAAACAATATAACTTGCCTAATATTAACATAGATGATTATAAAGAGTTATATTTGACGGCGGTAGAAGCCTGTATACAAAATAAAGATGCTTTAGATTGTTTTTATGAAGATAATATGTCATTATATGAATCCGTGGCTGAAATTTCAAAAGATCAAAGAGGCTATTTAAAGCGATTATTTCCGTTACTTCCAAGCGGTAAGAAAAAAGGTGTGTGAGTACATCTTTTTAAAATTAAAATAAATTAGCACTCCTACTTGACAAGTGCTAGTTTATGCTATATAATGTATCTAGTAGCATGAAATAATGCATAATTATATTTATAAGGGGTGATAAATATGTTTAACATGAATCAGGAACAAGAAGAAAACGTTCTAGAAAAATATGGTAGAGATATTACTAGCCACGTTAAAGATGGAAAAGTTGACCCAGTAATCGGTAGGGATGAGGAAATTCGTTCTATTACGCGTATTTTATCACGTAAGACGAAGAACAATCCGGTTTTAATTGGTGAGCCTGGTGTTGGTAAAACAGCTATTATAGAGGGCCTTGCACAACGCATCGTAAAGGGTGATGTACCAAGTTCTTTGAAGGATAAAACTATTTGGGAACTTGATATGGCTGCTTTAATCGCTGGTGCTAAGTATCGTGGTGAGTTTGAGGAAAGATTAAAAAACGTACTTAATGAGGTTAAAAAGTCCGATGGTAACATTATCATGTTTATCGATGAGATTCACATGATTGTTGGTGCTGGAAAGCTAGATGGTGCAATGGACGCTGGTAACATGTTAAAGCCAATGCTTGCAAGAGGGGAAATCCACTGTATTGGTGCAACGACTTTAAACGAATACCGCAAGTATATTGAGTCCGACGGAGCCTTAGAAAGACGTTTCCAAAAGGTTTTAGTTAAAGAACCTAGTGTATCTGATACCATAACCATCTTAAGAGGGTTAAAATCTCGTTTTGAAGTTCATCATGGTGTTTCAATTTCAGATAGTGCCTTAGTTGCAGCAGCAACACTTTCAAACAGGTACATAACTGATCGTTTCTTACCCGATAAAGCAATTGATTTAATTGATGAGGCCTGTGCAACAATCCGTGTACAAATGGATTCGGTGCCTGAAAACTTAGATAGCTTAACACGCAGAATAATGAAACTACAAATCGAAAGAGAAGCTATTAAAAAGGATAAAGATGATATTAGCAAACAAAGGGTAAAAGAACTAGATGCTCACATCAAAGAAATGAAAGAAGAAGAATCTAAGTTAAGAAGTGATTGGGAAAAAGAAAAAGCCGTTCAAGCTGATATTAAAAAGACTAAAAAAGAATTGGAGGACGCTCGTTTTAAACTTGAAATGGCAGAAAACAACTATGATTTAGAGTCTGCAGCAAGATTAAGACATGGTGTTATTCCAGAACTTGAAAAAAAACTTGATAACTTAAAAAACGCAAGTGAAAACAAGATCTTATCAGACAGGGTAACAGAAGAGTCTATCGCAACGGTTATTTCAAGATGGACAAATATTCCGATCGCTAAATTATCACAAGGCGAAAAAGAAAAAGTGTTACACCTAGAAGAAAACATGAAAAAAAGAGTAAAAGGTCAAGATGAAGCATTAAAATTAGTTAGTGATGCTATTATCCGTTCAAGATCAGGTATTAAAGATGAAAATAGACCAATTGGTTCGTTTATCTTCTTAGGTCCAACCGGTGTTGGTAAAACCGAGGTTGCAAGAACGCTTGCTTATGAACTATTTGACGATGAAAAACACATGGTTAGAATTGACATGAGCGAGTACATGGAGTCACATTCTGTTGCAAGGTTAATTGGAGCGCCTCCAGGATATGTTGGATATGACGAAGGTGGACAATTAACCGAGGCAGTAAGAAGAAATCCATACAGTATCGTTTTATTTGATGAGATAGAAAAAGCTCATAAAGACGTTTTAAACATTCTTCTTCAAATACTAGATGACGGAAGAATAACTGATGGACATGGCCGTACGGTTGATTTTAAAAACACCATAATAATTATGACATCTAATATCGGCAGCCAGTACGTGCTTGATGGTGAAGTTGATGAAGAAGTTATAAAAGCAGAACTTAAAAATTACTTTAGACCTGAATTCTTAAATCGCGTTGATGAAATAATCGTATTTAACGCTTTAACAAAAGACGTTATTTACCAGATTCTAGATAAGTTAGTAGACGATTTAAATAAAAAATTAAAACATCAAAGAATAACCATAACGTTAAACGATAAATCAAGAAATTGGATTGTGAATAACGGTTATGACCATAACTTTGGTGCAAGACCTTTAAAAAGATTTTTATCTAAAAATTTAGAGACGTTGTTAGCTAAAAAACTAATTGACGGAAGCGTTACTTCTGGAGATGATTTATTGGTTGACGTAGATGATAATGAATTAATTATAAGGAGAAAATAATTTATTTTCTCTTTTTTGTATTAAATTAATAATAGTGGAACATAATTATAAAGAAAGTTGGTAAAAATTAATGTAAAGTAGTAAGAAAATTAATTAAAAAGGTTTAAATAATTAATTTTTGTGGTAATATTATAATAGATTCAGAGTAAGGAGTTGATAAAATGGCTATAAAAAAGGAAGAAAAAGCTAAAGTTGGAAGACCTAAGTTAGCTGATAGAGAGCTTATTAAGGATTCTTGGTTTAAAATTGGAGCAAGCGCTGTAGTTGCTGTTGTAATGACCATATGTGCCGTAGGCATTGTGACTCAAAGAACTCCTTTTCAAGTTTTGACTTTCCAAAATCCTGAGTTTGTTCAAGCGAGTGTTGGAGAAGTTGGCGTGAAAATAAAAGATTTAAGTTCTTCAGAAAACAAAAGAGTTATACCAGCTAAAAAAGCGGAAAGAAGAATAATTGACGCAAATGGTAACGTTACTCGTGTTATTTCTCCTAATCCGGTAAGAGTAATTAAAATAAGTGACTAAAACTTTATCAAATGATAAAGTTTTTTTATGATATAATTATCTATGGGAGTTGATTTTGTGGGAATTTTATACGTTGTTGCAACACCAATTGGGAATTTAAATGACTTTTCTTTTAGGGCGATTGAAACTTTAAAGTCCTGTGAATATATATTGGCGGAAGACACAAGACAAACCTTAAAGTTATTAAATCATTTTGACATAAAAAACAAATTAGTTTCTTACCATAAATTTAATGAAACCAAAAGAGCAGCTGAGGTTATTAATGATTTAAAGGTTGGCAAAAACATAGCTTTAGTTTCTGATGCTGGTACTCCTTGTGTGTCAGACCCTGGTTATATTTTAGTTAAACAAGCTAAAGAGAATGGAATTATTGTTAACCCTATTCCTGGATGTTGCGCTTTAATCGCTGCTTTATCAGTTTCTGGACTTGATTCATCTAGCTTTACTTTTTATGGTTTTGTTCCGACGGAAAACAAACTTAGAAAAGACCTTTTTGAAAGCATAAAACATTCAAGTGTTAAAACAAAAATAGTTTATGAATCACCAAAAAGAATTAAAAAATTATTATTAGACATAGGAAAAGAAATACCAGGATGCGCGGTGTGCGTGTGTTCTGAATTAACGAAGATTCATGAAAAAGAAACCCTTGGAATAATTGAAGATGTAACCGAAGTATTGGAGATGGATACTAATTTGGAACGCGGGGAATACGTGGTTTTGATTAGTAATGAACCAGAAGAAAAAAACGAAGTGGAAATGAGCATCGAAGCTTTGCTTGTTGATAAGATAATTAAACATAATTGTAATCTTAAGGAAGCGATGAAGTTACTTATGAAAGAAAAACTTAACTTAAACCGAAACGATGTTTATAAGGCACTTTTAAATTTAAAAAAAATAAGTAAGAATTAGTTTTTATTTCCTACTTATTTTTAATATTTTAACAAAACCGTTGTCTTTATTGTTAACTTCCGCGTCCTCAATTAAAACTCTGTTAGAAGAAAATAAAGATTTTAAATGGTTTTGTAATTTAAGTTCCATTTGTGCAGCACTACTATTTTTATATCCAATAACCGGAATAAAACAATCTTTTTTTAATGATACTGCGTTTCTTAAATAATACTCAATATATTCATTAAAATTATCGAATATTAATGTGTCCATGTACCTAATTGATAAACTCTCTTGTGGTTTTCTAACTTCTTTAGAATCAATATACTTTATTTCATCAGAAGTTAAATAAAACGGAAGGCCGCCATAATAGTCATTACTTTTAATAATGCTAACTCCATCAAAGTTTCCTGAATCAAGCTGTCTTGAAACAATCGTAACATCATATCCATAAAGCTTTAAAAAATCACTAAAAGTTTTGACTCTATAAGTTTGTCTAGGATTTTTTATTAAATCAGCATCATGAAATTCATAAACCCGGTTACCCATACCCATTTCATGCATTAACAATGCTGCCGTCTTTAACCTTTCTTCATGTTCTTTTTTCCATACTGGAAAAGGTTTATCTTGCATGGCTTTTAAAATACTACTACACTTTTTACTGCTAAATACGTCTCTTTGATATTTGGTCACTGATGACCCTGACATTTTATTCCCTCCTTAAAGTGTGTAAAAATAATACTATCACAAATAAATGTCAATGTCAAGAAAAATATTTAGTCATATAATATAGTATGAAAACACATTTTTTATTTGGGCTATTATCCCAAATTATAATTTTATTAATATCTTTTAATTTTTATTTTGAACCAGTTGACATAAAACTATTTTTTTCGCTTTTATTAATTATTATAATTTACGTACCTGCTATATTTGAATTTATAACTAATATAAAGCTAAAGAAAGTAGTACATTATTTATTTACTATTACATGTTTACTATTATTTATAATTTTAATTGTTTTTTAATAAAAATGTTATATAATTAAAATAGAAAGAAATATTATATGAGGTAATTAATATGAAAAGCAATTACAATGACATAATGGATATCATTCTTACTATTACTCAAGATGAGGAAATATCAAAAAGTATTGCCATTTCTGGCAGTATAGTTCCTTACATAATAGCTAATAAAGAGTCTGATGAATTTCATTCAGATTTTTATATTTTAGTTAAAAGTAAGATGATGAACAAAATAAGAGAAAAAATGAAGAAATTATCTAAAGAATATCAGTTTGACATGGTTAGTGACTCTTATAAAATCACGAAAAGTGATTTTGGATTTAAAATGAAGTATGAAAATACTGTGGTTGGCTTTTTCCCTTACTCTTTAATTGATAACAAACTTACGATAAAGACTTTTTCGGTAAACGATGAAGAAAAAGAAATAAAACTAAAAATAAAGGTTGTTCCTGACGTTGCTAAAAGTAGCGTTATTAGGCTTGTTAACTTTGCAAAGGATAAAACTTTAAGAATCATGAGCCCAGAATTTGTTTTAGCAGACAAAGAGATGAGAGAAAAACAACCTGGTAATCCAACTGAAACAACGATGAAATTATTAAATAAAATTTGTGATGAAAGTATTTTAGACGTTGTCAGAAAAAGTGTTAGTAAGGCAGAAGTTAAGATTACTTCTAGAAAAATCACAAATGATAATTTTATTTTGACCATTGTTCTTGCGGTTTTATTAATTATTTTAATCATAATAGCGTACATTTGTTTTAAAAAATAGTCCCAAGTGGGACTTTTTTTAGTATAATTTAATTGTGGTGATATGATGGAAAGAATAATATTTCATGTGGATGTTAATAATGCTTTTCTATCTTGGTCGGCCATTGAGATGTTGAAGGCCGGAAGTAAGGTTGACATAAGAAACATTCCGGCGGTAGTTGGTGGTGACGAGTCGAAAAGAAGAGGGATAGTGGTTGCAAAATCAATGCCAGCTAAAAAGGCTGGGATTAAAACGGGAGAACCTTTATACATGGCAAGAAGAAAGGTGGATAATTTGTTTGTGGTACAAACTAATAAAGAAAGTTACGTTAAGTATTCTAAAGCATTTTATAACATATTGTGTAAATATAGTCCGGTTGTTGAAAGGTATTCTATTGACGAGTGTTTTTTGGACATGACCGGGATGGAAATGCTTCATGGCAACATGTTAGAATTAGCGTATAAAATAAAAGACGAAATAAAAAATACACTTGGTTTTACCGTTAATGTTGGTATTGGAAACTGTAAATTGTGTGCAAAAATGGCTTCTGATTTTGAAAAGCCAGATAAAGTGCATACTTTATTTAAAAACGAAGTAAAAGAAAAAATGTGGCCTTTAAACGTCGATGATTTATTTATGGTAGGTAAAAGTTCAAGTGCTAAACTTCATGAGATGGGAATTAATACCATTGAGGATTTAGCCAAAGCGGACGTTAATGTTTTAATAACAAGATTTAAATCAATGGGAATGATGATGCATAATTATGCTAACGGAATAGATGATTCTTTAGTTGAAAAACCGGTTCCTAAGAATCAAGGAATTGGTCATTCGACGACATTACCTAATGACGTTGATAATTTATCAGATTTAAGAAAGGTGCTTTACAAACTTGCTTCGATGGTTGGAATGAGGCTAAGAAACGAGGGTAAATATGCTACGGTCGTATCAGTACAACTTAAAAATAATGTGTTTTTTAGCTATCAACATCAGAAAACGTTGATTAACCCAATATCATCTAATGAAGATATATATGACGTCGCTTGTGAACTTCTTAAGGTTATGTGGAAAAAGGACCCAATCCGTTTAGTTGGTTTAAGGGTTTCTGATTTTACTGATAAAACATACGAACAAATATCTTTGTTTGAGGACTTTAATAAAAAAGAAAAAAGGGATAAAATACAAAAGGCCTTAGATGAAATTAATAAAAAATATGGTAACGACACGATAAAAAGTGCATCATTATATGAAAAAAAAGAAAACTAAATTTTAGTTTTCTTTGATGTAACCTATAAATGGTAAATTTCTATAATCTTAGTTATAATCTAATCCATAACCTACAACAAATTTATCTTCAATTTCAAATTCAATATAATCAGCTTTAAATGCTACTTTTCTTTTGGATGGCTTATCTAAAAGGGTACTAACTTTTATACTTTTTGGTTTTTCTTTATTTAATATCGGCATTTAAATGGTTAAGGGTTTTACCAGTATCTAACATATCTTCTAATATTATAATATCTTTGTTTTTTATGTTGGGAAGAAGGTCAGCCACTAATTTTACTTGGTTATTATTTTCTCCTTCATAGCTAATGATTCTTAAGAAGTCTATTTTAACATTTTTATTTATGTTTTTAGCTAAATCACAGGTGAAAATACAGAACCTTTTAAAATATATATTATATTAATTTCTTTATCTTTATAGTCATCTTCTATTTTATGTGCTAGCTCTTTTACTCTTCTTTGTAACTTTTCTTTGTTAATCAAAATTTTTATATTATCCATGGTATACTCCTTATTAGAAATAATATCATATTTTATTAATTACATATTGATTTTATTTGGTTTGTTTGCTAAAATACTACTAGCACTTACAAATGTTAGCACATACATGGCGGAGTTGGTGAAGTGGTTAACACACTGGTTTGTGGCACCAGCATGCAAGGGTTCGATTCCCTTACTCCGCCCCAGATGTGGGTATAAACAAACCACCTAGTAAATTGGTGGCACGTTTCATTATAGAAAAGCTTAGTAGGCCTTGTGTTTACTAGGCTTTTTTGATTATATAAGGGAGCGTGATGATATGCTTATTACCAAGAAAACTTTTCCGAAAACACTACAAGATAAAATTCTTAGTGGTGTAAAGAAACGTCAACTAGATATACAGTTTTTAGACGGAGCTTTTATTGAGGCAGAGAATACTAATATTAGATTTATAGAGCCATACAAGGTAATATTCAAAAGTAAAAGTGATGACCCTACCAAGTATTTAGTAGCTTTAATATTTGATAAAGAGTTGGGGGGTGATTTAACTATATTTGTTAATGAGATAGGAACTATTAATAAGTGTAGTATTACAAGACTTTTACAATTAGTAAATGGGAATATATGTTAAATAATAGTTAGCCTAGTAACATCATTTATGCACTTGAAAAGGAGCATAAAAATGAGTATTAGAGAAAAAGAACGTATAAAACAAGAAATAGTTAATAGTTATATAACTAATGAACGTGTAGGAATATATTGTAGAGTTAGTACACAAGACCAAGTTAGAGAGGGTTTTAGTCTAAGCGAACAAGAAGAAAGACTAAGAAAACTATGTGATTATAAAGAATATGACATAATAGATGTTTATATTGATGAGGGAATTAGTGCTAAAGATACTAATAGACCACATTTTCAACGTATGTTAAATGACGTTAAGAATGGACGTATTAACAGAATTGTAGCATATAAACTTGATAGAGTTACTAGAAGCATTAAAGACCTAGAAGAGTTAGTACAGTTTTTAGAAACATATAATTGTAGTTTAGAGTGTGCTGTAGAAGAAATTAATACAAGTAATGCTAATGGGCGTTTCTTTGTAAGAATGTTGACTGTTTTAAGTCAGTTAGAAATAGAAAGATGTAGCGAAAGAACAATTGTAGGTTTAGACGGAGCTTTAAAAGCCAAACATACACCTATATGTCCTTATGGATTTAAAAAAGAAAATAAATGTTTAGTAATAGATGAGGTAACGGCACCTACTATTAGACGTATATTTCAAGAATATTTAGAGGGAAAATCAGCTTGTAGAATAGCTAAAGATTTTACTCTTGAGAATGTTGATAATAGAAAATGGAATAGTACCTATATTGATAAAATATTAAGTAATAGAATTTATATAGGAGAATATGAGGCTAGAAAATACTCTAAAACACAAGAGCCTATATTAATTAAAGACTTTGCTCCTCCAATAATAGATAGAGATGTTTGGTTAGAAACAGAAAAGCAAAGAGAGAAAAATAGCCATAATCATTATATAAAATATGATTATATATTTAGACAAAAATTAGTTTGCAATCATTGTGGTAGTATTTTAAATTGTCTAAGTGCTACTGGTAGAAATGGTAATATACAACTATACTATAAATGTAATAATTGTAAAAAGATAGCTAGTTTCAACGAGAAGAGAGTAGAGAAAGCTTTTTTAGAGAAGATAGATGATATATTTGATTTTTATAGTCTTTTAGACAATACATTTATTACCACTACAACTATTGATTATAAGCAAGAAATAGATAATATAAGGAAAGAATTGAACGATATAGAAAGCAAGCAAGAAAAGGCTAAAAATGTGCTTTTAGAGGGGATTATAAGTAGCGAAGAATTAAGATGTACTTTAGATAAACTTTCTATTGATAAAAAGGAGTTAGAAACAAGATTAACAGACATAGAATATCAGTCTAGGAACTTATTAACTATTGATAATGCGTGTAATATCTTTCGTTATAATTCTAGTTATTATTTAAAAGTATCTCATTATGTAAGGCATAATCATTTATGGAAACAACTTGCCAATAGTCAAAAGCAAAAGATTGTAAGTAAATATATTGATAACATAGTTATAAACTCTACAAATAAAAAAGAAATAAGTATTGATAAGATAAATATTAAGGAGAACAAGCTTGCTGATGTTAGTTATATGTTTAGATATGATATTTTTAATACTCTATATGATTTAGAACAACAAAAAAGTATCATTGATAACTATGAGTATCAAGATACTATGTTAAAAGATTACTATAAAATAAATAATATTGTTCTTAGTGGCAAAATAATTAATACTTATGATACTTTAGAAGACGAGTTGATATATGAGATGTCTACTAATAATATAAGTTATATTTAGCTCTCCTTAGTGTCAGATAATATTCTATAAATAAGGTTGCATACAGTTAGTCCAAAGTTTATACAGAAGTCTTTTTCTATGTCAGTAAAGGCTTCTCTTTCTTTAATACTTTGTTCATCAGCATGTCTAAAACATTGTGTTCTTTTTCTAAAGTTTTTTACTATTTCATCAGTAATATAGCCTAAAGAATATGAACTATAATCAAGTGTTATAAATTTGCCATTAACTTTAAGCATGTTTTCTATAGCATTACATATCGTTTGTAATTTTTCATCGCTTTCCATACTTTCAAAAGTAGCATTTCTTGGCGATATTGTTTTAAATATGTTTTCTAAATCTAGGCTAACCTTAACTATAATACTATTTTCTTTTTTAAATTGAAGCCCGTCTATTATTCTTCTTCTGCTTTCCCATGTTACTGCCCCTGCATTATTAGTGCCATAAACTTGTTTAGCCTTAAATCTAATATCATTATTTGAAAAGCTTTCTAAATCGGTAGGGCGAGCTAAAAAGTTAGGAAATTCAACAATAGTATAGCCACATGAATATAGATAATAACATATTAAAATAAACTCAATGTTTTCTTGTTTATAGTAATCATTTCTTGGTTGTAATAATGCTTTAAAACTTTGAATGGCGTCTTCATCATCATATATTTCAAACTTAGTTCCATTAAGTTTTACTCCTCCTGTGTTATTAACTATATCAAAGTATTTCTCATAAGCTCCAAGTTTCTTATTAAAAGCATTATTTATAAAGTAAGTCCATAAATCAATCATAATAATTCCTCCTAATGATGTCTAGCATATCATCACGCTCCCTTATATAATCAAAAAAGCCTAGTAAACACAAGGTCTACTAAGCTTTTCTATAATGAAACGTGCCACCAATTTACTAGGTGGTTTGTTTATACCCACATCTGGGGCATGTTACACACAAACTTTTAGCCACTACATATAAGAAAAGAGCCATAAT